>NZ_LOHX01000297.1 GCF_001559775.1 Streptobacillus felis
TCCATTTTTATTATCTATGTTATTTTGGGCTATTAGGTTTATGTTATCACTTATTAATACATTCCCATCATTTATTATGTTTTTGGCTGATATATTTATATTATTATTTGCTATTATTTTATCTCTATTTGTAAAATCTTCTTCTACCTTAACATTTAGATTATCTGTCTTTATTTCTTCTATTTTAGCTTGTGTCTTTGATTCTAATGTTAAATCTTTTGAAGTTATACTTTTAACTCCTATACCTGATTTTGTTGCTACTATCTTTACTACATCTCCATGTATAGAGCCTATGATATCTGCACTTAGCTTTATGCCTTCTTCTCCAGCATAAGTCATTACTTTTAATTCTTTTGCCTTTATATCTCCTTCTGATTTAAAGGTATTAGTTATTATTTCTAAATTCTCATCTGTATTTAGTTCTTTTAAGCTTTTTATGTTTCCTTTAGTATTACTATATCCTTTTATTTCTTCATTTTCTATTATTGGTTTTGATGTTGTTAAAGCCATATTATGTATATTTAAAAAACTTGCACCATCTAGTGTTATTCCATTAGGATTTGAAAGTATTACATCTAATTTATCTTTACTTAATGCTTCAAGTATTCCTTTTAGTTTACTTTCTTCTAATCCTGTTACATCTAGAAGTGCAAGTTTTGCTCTTGTGTCTTTTATATTATTATTTCCATTTATTAGTCCTGCTATTCTACTTCTTGCAATATTTTTTGCATTATTTATTACAGCACCTTTTTCACTTACATTAAATTCTTTAAAGGTTGAATGACTTACACCTTTGGGAGAAGGAGTTGAAATATTTATGATATCTACACCATTATTACTCTTTTCTACATATACATTTATTTTTCCATCTACTGTTATGTTTGCATATGAAAAAAGAGATGTTAATAATAGCCATAAAGCATATGTTTTATTCATAATTAACACTTCCTTTCTATTTAGTTTTTTTATTAACTAATACTATCATTTTTTTATACTTTTGTCAATATATAAGATAACATTTGTAAAGGTAAGAACTTATCTAGGTGTTGATTGGTATTTTACACATCCTAATTTCTCTAATGAGAGATGGAGTAATGAAAATAAAATGGTAATAAGATTTGTCCCTAAGAGAACATTTAAAAAAAAATGTCAAAGATATTGAATATTTTATGAATAATTATCCAAGAAAAATTCTCAATTCTTTAACATCTAAAAAAGTTTCTGATAGTCTATTAAATCTAGCTTAGTTAGATTTTTGGGCACTTACTATTTTAATTTAGGTCACACTAAAACTTTTTTGTCTTATATATTTTAAAAAAATCTCCTAATTTTTTACTATGTTTCTCTAATACTTTTTCCCAATTTTCTTCATCTTCTAAAGTTAAAGTTATACCTTTACCAACAAAATCATGATCTCCTCCACCAGCTATTAAAATAATATATCTCTTAACTCCTGGTTTAGGTAAGGTTAATTCACCCATGTCATCTAAAGAACCTTTAAACAGTATTAATTTTCCATGGAAATCTTCAGACCCAGGTTCTTCAAAAACTTCTAAATCTCCATCATAAGCTATATCACTTAAAACATATATTTCTTCATTTGCCTCTCTATTTCCACTGTCATCTATAGCTCTAATAAGTATTTCACCTTTTTCTTTACCTTCTAAAACATTTACTGTTACAACATGTGAAAATGATAAAAATGAAAATGTAACTAGTAAAGCTAATAATAATTTTTTCATAATCTCCTCCTACTTAACAAATAATTTCTTTAATCTATCTAAATTTGTTTTAACAATATTTATATATCCATCTATATCCATAATTTCATCATCATTTTTATCTAAAGGTATATTTCCTAAATCTAATTTAACAAACTCTATTCCTTCTTTAATAAGTTTATCTCTTAACGACTTATTTAAAGTTTTACTTGAAACTATTTTCTTTATTCCTGTTTCAGACATAGTTTTTTTAATTAAATCTATATTTGCATTATACGGTAAATTTTGATGATAAATTTCTAAACTATCAAGTAGAAAATCCATTTCTGAATCTCCCAAATATATTACCCCAATATCTTCTGATGAATTGAATATAGTTTCTGTAAATTCATTAAACATATTTAAAAATTCTAATTTTAATTTTTCTGAATTTTCAACTATTATTTCACTACTTTCAGGGTAAATTTCTACTAAATCACTAGATAAAATATCTATCATTTTATATATATTAGAAAAATCTAACCATACATTTCTATTTTGACTTCCATCTTCATTTATTTTATTACTCAACTTTAATGCATTATTGTCTCTATAGCTATATCCTAAATCTATTTCTATTACCCCAATATTATATCTTCTTGCTTGTTCATACAAGAAATCATCTGGTAATATTTTAGAAAAAGTTACTACAACTCCAGCATCTGAAAATATATCTGACTTATTATTTAAGTTTTGGAAAGTAACTTTTTGTTTATACATGTCCGTATATGCATCAACTGCTGAAACTACATTTATATCTGTTCCACTTAAAACTTTAGTGGCCAAGGTATATGAGACTTGGTTAGAAGTAACAATTTTTTTATTAACTGCTGCATTTGAAATTAGGCTAAAAAATATTGTTAATCCTAGTATTATTCTTTTCATTAATTAATTCCTCCATCTATATATTTTTTTGCGATGTTTTTTATTAGTACTGTTATGAAAAATATAGTTGCAGATACTAATATTATTGCAGGACCTGAAGGTAATGATAATGAAAATAATAGTGGAACTATTATTCCTAAAATACAACTTATAGTTGAAAAAAATACACTATATGAAACAAATCCCTTCATAGATTTTGCAATATTTTTTGATGAAGCTGCTGGAATTAGAAAAAGAGCTTCAACAAGCGCTGCCCCTATAATCTTAACTGAGGCAACTGTAATTATTGTTATTATTAATATAAATACATATTCAAGAAATACTACTTTAACATTTTTTACTATAGCTATATTCTTATTAAAACTTGACAGTAATATCTTATTATTCCAAAACATAATTAGTATTATTAAAATTATATTTGTAATTAATAATACTAATAAATCCATATCTGATACCGTAAGTATAGATCCAAATAATACTGTCTCTAACATATGAGAATTAACTTTACTTGAGATATATATTAATAATATAGCTCCTAAAGCTATAGATATGGAAAGGAATATTCCTATTAATGTATCTGTACCCATTTTAGTCCTATTTCTAGTATAATTAATGACTAATCCAAAAATTATGCAATAACTAAATAGCATAATATATGGTGAATGATATGGTTCACCTAAAAGTATACCTATTGAAATTCCTGCTATAGCAGCATGACCTATGGACTCTGAAAAAAAAGCCATTTTCTTTATTACAACCATGGTACCTACTCCACCTAGTACAGGCCCTATAAGTAATGCAGCTATTAGTGAATTAACTACAAACCCATAAGCAAAAAATTCAGGTAATATGCCACTATTTGCAAGTTCTGCAAAAAAAAGTCTTATTGCCTCCATTTATATTCTCCTATGAAAAAATATCAAATATTCTTTCTTCTACTATTTCTTCTTTTGGGACTCCACTAAAAATAACTGTCCCTTTAATACAAGTTACCTTATCGGCAACCTCTATTACTTGTTTTAGATTATGGTGTATCCAAATTATAGTTACACCTTCGTCTTTTAGTTTTTTTATCATTTCTAAAAAGTATGTTTCACATACAGTATCAATACCAGAGAAAGGTTCATCTAATATTAATAAATTAGGTTCTGGATATAGAGATTGGGCAAGTAGTACTCTTTGCAATTCTCCACCAGATAAAGAACCTAACATTCTTTTTTTCTTATGTATCATATCTATTTTTCTTAAAACACTATCAATTTTTTCCTTAGTTTCTGAATTAGGACCTAAAAAACTTGGTCTATCCTGAAAAATCATAGTTAAAAAATCCTCAACAGTTATAGGTAGTGTTTTATCAAAATCTAAATTTTGAGGAACATAACCTATTACTTTTTCTTCATCATAACTCATCTTTATCTCACCTTCAAAAGGCATTAAAGAAAGAAGACATTTTATTAAGCTAGATTTTCCACCACCATTTGGACCAATTATACAATGTATCTCACCACTTTTAATATCCAAATTTATATTTCTTAGTATTTGATTACCTCCCAAATTAAGAGAAACATTTTTCAAACTAAGTTCTACACCTTTTTTCATCTTATTCACCTTTATTTAAATCCTCGCCTGTTAAACTCTTAACTTTTAAAAATTTATTAGAAATATCTTCTATATCAGATCCAATTAATTCACCTTTATAGTATTTAATAACATTTTCTACTTCTCCATTTTCTATTTTTGAATCTAATAAAAAATTCCCTATACTCTTATCATTACTTTTACCTAAATAATATGTATGTTTATCACTTTTAATTAATTCCCAAGATATTTTACCTCTTTTTCCCCATAGATCATCTTTTACAAAAGGATATGTATTTTCATCTTCCAAAGCATCTATAGTTGGATATCCATTTTCTACAGCAAAGAATTCAAGATTAGTACTAAAATTATACAAATCTGAATATATACCATTTTCTTCAGGACTAAAACTTTCAAAACTACTTATTTCTTTTTCAGAAGTAGTTACTATTTCTTCTCTACTCTTAGTAAAATTTATTAATAATATAGATATAGATATTAAAATTAGTATTGAAATTAAAATATACATACTTTCTTTTTTATTATTTTGAGGTTTAATGTATTCTGTTTTCATTTTTTTACCTCCAAACGTTTATAATGATTATATCACTTTTATATACCTACTTCAAGCTCTCTATTTCAGTCTTAAATACTCTAACTCCTTTATTTATACTAATTTCTCTAATTCATTTTTTTTGGTGTTCTACTAATATATCCATAAATATATATACACTAATTAAAATTAGTATTATAAAAAAGTATATATTAACTTCTTTAACTTGGTAACTAATATATTTTATACTAGATATATATTTTATAACCTTTAATATTTCATAATAATATATTTGTACAAAATAAGAAAATATTTTAATACCTAATAAATTAAATAATACATTCAAAAAAACTAATTCTACAAGTATTGTAAATATTGGTATCATAATAAGATTAACTAAAAAAGTAAATATAGGTATATTTTTAGAATAATAATATGAAAATGGCATAATAGCTAACTGCATACATAAATTAAAATAAATATACTTCCATTTTCCATACTTATTAATTATAGGGAATATATATATAATTACAAAAACTGTTGAAAAAGTATATAAAAAAGAAGCATCATAAATATTACTAAAATTATATATTAATAAAACAAAAAGGCTAATTACATATACTTCTTTATTATTTATGTTAAAAAAAGATAATAACCTCATAATATAAAATCTTTTAACCGAAGCTGTAAATCCTACTAATAAAGAATAAATAGTTAAGAAAGAAAACGATAAATATTTATTCTTAATAAAACCTGTAATTATTGATATATGTAATCCTGAAATTGCAATTAGATGAACTATACCTAAATAGTTGAAATTTTCCATTAAACCCTTATCTATATAACTTCTTTCACCTAATACTATTCCCTTAGATATAGCTCCAACACTAAAATCATCATATGAACTATCTATTAATTCTAAAAAAAATTGTCTATATCTATTAAGAAAGTGTGGATTTATTTCAAGTATTTCACCCTTATTTTTAGCTTCCCAAACATATTTAATATTATACATTCCAAATTTTAAATTTTCCTTATTCTTTATATATATTTTTCTATCAATATATCTTCCTTCTATCTTAATTACTTCAATACTTTTACTATTAACCTTAACATCTAAATTGTAAATTAATCCATATCTTATTTCGTCTACATAAAATCTATTTAAAAAAAAGTAAATAAAAAAAAATAATATACAAAATATATATTTTTTCATAATTTTATACCCTTTACATTAATTATAGGGTATTCTAAACTATTGCTATTATCAAAAGATATCTCTGCCATTAATCTATTTTTCTTATTGTATATTAAAATACTAAAACCCTTATTTAAATTACCCTTATTAGTAAAATATCTTTCAAAAGAAATATTTTCATCCTTATTTTTACTTAAATATTTAAATTCTTCTGATAATTTTATAGTTTTTTTATCAAAGAAAATTTCATTATTTTCTAAATCTATAAATATTGGAATATATATACCATTTATTTCAGATTTTTTTTGATATTTCCTAAATGTAGACACTATTTCAAATATATCTTTTCTTAATTTTTGTTTTTCTAATAATTTAAAAAATGTATTAAATGATAAAAAGAATGTGATAATAACTAAAGATATGTAGATTATTACCTCTATTAACGATACTCCCCTATTTTTCATTACAATTTCCCCCTTTTTTAATTATATATTAATTATTAAAAAAAGTAAATAAAAAATCTTTGGGTTCCCCCAAAGATTTTATTCATCTTTATAGTCCATTTTTGATAATCTTTGATAATAATTCCATACTTCTTTTGAATTATTCATATTTTGTTCAAATAATTCTTTTGCCATTTCTGAATTAGTTTTCATAAGAGACGTAAATCTTGTTTCACTCATTAAGAAATCCATATATTTATCCCAATTAGGTTTTCTACTATCAAGTTGTAATGGATTTTTTCCTGTTTTAGCTCTTCTAGGATCAAATCTAAGCAATGGCCAATATCCAACTTCAGTTGCAAGTTTTTCTTGTTCATTAGCTATACCTAATCCACCCTTTATACCATGTGCTATACATGGTGAATAAGCTATAACTATGGCTGGACCATCATATTCTTGAGCTTCTTTTAAAGCTTTTAATGTTTGATTTTGATTTGCACCCATAGAAATTTTTGCAACATATATATCACCATAACTCATCATAAGTGAAGCTAAATCTTTTTTCTTTCTTCTTTTACCATTATTAGTAAATTTAGCTACAGATGCTATAGGAGATGATGATGATGATTGACCTCCAGTATTTGAATATACTTCTGTATCAAGAACAAGCATTTTTATATTATCTCCAGTTCCTAGTACATGATCAAGTCCTCCAAACCCTATATCATATGCCCATCCATCTCCACCTATTACCCAAATAGCTCTTTGGTTTAAATAGTATTTAAGCTCTAAAATTTCGGAAATTTCTGGATGTTTTTCCAAATTATTTTCCAACATAGCTAATAATTCTTCTTTTATCTTTTGAATTTCTGAAGCATTATTTACTATATCTAAATATTTATCTAGTATTTCTTTTAATTCATCATTTATACCATCTTTTTTACTTAATTTTTCTATTAACTCTACAACCCCATATCTAAGTTTTTCACTAGCTTGTAACATACCATATCCATATTCAGCAGTATCTTCAAATAGTGATGAAGCCCATGCAGGACCTTGTCCCTTATCATTAGTTGTATATGGTGTTGAAGGCGCATATCCTCCATATATTGAAGAACATCCTGTTGAATTTGCTATCATCATTCTATCACCATATAACTGAGTTAATAACTTAATATATGGAGTTTCACCACAACCTGCACACGCACCTGAAAATTCAAATAAAGGTTTAGCAAATTGAGATCCAATTACCGTTTCCCTATTAATATACTCATCCTTATATGTTACATGATTATATAAATAATCTGCATTTTCTTTTTCACCTTTTTCTAATTGTTCTTCTATAGGCCTCATAACTAAAGCCTTAGTTCTTGCAGGACATACTTCAGCACAAGCATTACATCCTGTACAGTCTAAAGGAGAAACTTGTATTCTATATCTTAATCTTTCAAGTCCCTTACCTAAAGGATTTAATAAATCCATGCTATTAGGCATATTTTCAAGTTCTTTTTCATCAATTAAAAATGGTCTTATAGCTGCATGTGGACAAACATATGAACATTGATTACATTGTATACAATGTTCTGGTCTCCATTCAGGTATATATTTAGCAATAGCTCTTTTTTCATAATTAGCTTCTCCATTTTCAAAAGTTCCATCTTCATATCCATCAAAAATTGAAACTGGTAATTCATCTCCCTTTAATGCCGTCATAGGTTCAGCTATTTTTGCCATAAATGAATTCTTATCTAAACTATTCCCATAGTCTAAAGTTAAATATTCTTCCTCATCAACTAAAGTTTTCCATTCTTCTTTCACTTCTATTTCAACTATATTTTTTTCTGCTAATTCTATCATTTTATAGTTTTTTTCTACTACATCTTCACCTTTTAAACCATAATTTTTTAATATATGTTTTTTTAGTTCTTCCTTAACCTTAGAAAATTCTATAACATCTATAACCTTAAAAAATGCTGTTTGTAAAATAGTATTAGTCTTACTAATCATACCTAACTCATATGCTATTTTATTAGCATTAATAACATAAAATTTTGCTTCTGCTAAAGCTAATTCTCTTTTGATTTTTTTTGGTAAACTATCTATTAACTTTTCACCTTCATAAATACTATTTAATAAGAAAATACCATTTTTTCTTAAACCTGATAAAACATCATATTTTCTTAAAAAAGTTTGGTTAGAGCAAGATACAAAACTTGGGTTTTTAACAAGATATGTAGATCTTATAGGGCTATCACTAAATCTTAAATGAGATCTAGTAATACCTCCTGCTTTTTTAGAATCATATGCAAAATATGCTTGTACATATTTATCTGTCAGGTCTCCTACTATCTTAACACTACTTTTATTAGCCCCTACTGTACCATCTGAACCCAATCCATAAAAAAGACAAGAAATATCATTATCTTTTGATAAATCAGGATTTTCGTACATAGGTAATGAAGTAAATGTAACATCATCTTTAATACCCACAGTAAAATGATCTTTAGGTTCCTTTAAAACTAAATTTTTAAATACAGAAATTATATGTGATGGATTAACATCCTTAGATGAAAGACCGTATCTTCCCCCTACAACTTTAGGTGAATTTTCTTTTCCATATAGTACTGATTTAACATCTAAATATAGAGGTTCTCCATAAGAACCAGGTTCCTTAGTTCTATCTAATACAGCAATTTTCTTAACTGTTTTTGGAATCTCATTTAAAAAATCTTGAGCTGAAAAAGGTCTATAAAGACTTACCTTTATCATACCTACTTTTTCTCCTCTAGAATTTAAAAAGTCTACAGTTTCTTTTATAGTTTCACATACAGAACCCATTGCAATAACTATTAATCTTGCCTCACTATGTCCGTAATAACTATATGGTTTATATTCTCTTCCAGTAATTTTAGAAATTTCATGCATATATTCTTTTACTATTTCTACTGAATTATTATAGAAACGATTTTGTGCCTCTCTTGCTTGAAAGAATATATCATCATTTTGTGCAGTCCCCCTTGTAACAGGAGCATCTGGGTTTAATGATCTATTTCTAAATTCTTTTAGTGCATCTTTATCTATTAATTTTTCTAATTCTGAATATTCTATTTGTTCAATTTTTTGTATTTCATGTGAAGTCCTAAATCCATCAAAAAAATGTAAAAAAGGAACTCTAGATTTTATAGCTGATAAATGAGCTACTCCAGCTAAGTCCATAACTTCTTGTACAGATGATGATGCAAGCATTGCAAAACCTGTTGATCTTGCTGCATATATATCTTGATGGTCTCCAAAAATTGAAAGTGCATGTGTTGAGATAGATCTTGCTGCAACATGTATAACACCTGGTAATAACTCACCTGAAATCTTATACATATTAGGAAGTTTTAATAATAATCCTTGAGATGCTGTGAAAGTTGTTGTTAAAGCACCTGTCTGCAATGATCCATGAACTACACCAGCTGCACCTGCTTCTGATTGCATTTCTATTATTTTAGGTACAGTACCAAAAATATTTTTATGACCTTTTGAAGCCCATTCATCTGTGTATTCCGCCATATTGGTAGATGGAGTTATAGGATAAATAGCTGCAACTTCTGTAAATGCATAAGAAATATATGCCGCAGCTTCATTTCCATCCATTACTTTCATTATAGGTTTTCTTTCCATATTTTCCTCCGAATAACTAGGCAATTTCTTCCATTGCAGTAGTTTATTTAACATTAATAGTATACAATAACTAAGTATTATTGTAAAGTATTTTAATTTATGATATACTTTTTAATATATATAAATAAGGGGATAAAAATGACAAACTTTATAATATTAATAATAATACTACTGGCTTATATTAAAATATATATAGGAATAAGTAAATTTTTCAAATTTAAATATCCATTTAATAGTTTAGATACTTTAATAGTTCCTATACTTCTATTTGAGATAATTACCATAATCCTTTTTATGATTAGTCCAAATTTTTATAACATAGCACCAGCTATAATACATTTTGTTGGGAATAGCTTTAAAATATTGCACTTCAACTTTTATGCAATAATATATCTAATCATAAATTCTTTACTAATAATAACAAATCTTGGATTAAGCGACGACTTTATTCCTATACATAACTTTGTATTATTACTACATTTTATTCTTGCTTCAATTTTTACTATTAGATTAATATAAATAGGGACTTATAGTCCCTATTTCACTTTATATAAAGGCAATTCATATTTCATAAATATTTCTTCTGCCATTTTTATTTCTTCTTTAGTAGGAGTTGGTGTTTCTCTTAGTTTATATTCCTTTTTCATTTTATCCCATTTTGGTGTACCCATTTGATGGAAAGGTAAAATATCTACTCTTTCTACATTTTTAAATTTAGAACAGTATTTTGCCCAATCCTCTAAATCTTTAGGATCATCTGAATATCCAGGTACTAGAACATATCTTAACCATACTGGCTTATTAATACTTTCTAAATAATCTGCCATTTTTAATGTTGGAGCTAAATTTACTGCAGTTAATGTCTTATATTTTTCTTGATCTATATGTTTAATATCTAACATTACAAGATCTGCAAGTTCTATAGCTTGTTTTGCTTTTTCTGTAAATATATATCCTGAAGTGTCAATACAAGTATGTATACCAACTTCTTTACATAGCTTAAATAATTCTATTATGAAATCTGATTGAACTAAAGGCTCACCACCAGATACTGTAACTCCACCTGTTTTAATAAACCCTTTAACTTTCATAATTTCTTTAAATACTTCTTCTGGCGTCATAACTTTTTGATAATCTTTCAAATTCCATGTATCAACGTTGTGACAGTAAAGACATCTTAAAGGACATCCTTGCAAGAATAGTACAAATCTAATTCCAGGTCCATCTTTAGTTCCAAATGATTCAAATGAATAAATATATCCTATATTTTTCTTTTCCATATAAATACACTCCCTATTAATAACTTCATATACTAATATGATTATATAATGAAAAACATATAAATGCAATAAAACCCCGCAAAAAAATACGGGATTTTATTTATTTTAAATTAATTATTGCTTCAATACTCATATTTGCATTATATGGTTTAACAAAAATCTTATATGGATTTTCCTTAGCCTTATTAATAATTTCAGAATTTGAAACATCCATTTTGTAATTATAGTTATTTCTATTTAATCTCAAAGATTCTTTATAATAATAACTATAAAGTTGGTTTTCACTATCTTTTATTGCTTTATAACCTCTAGTTTCTATATTTTCTAATTTATCAAACTTTTTCATTTTATTATTAATATCTTGTAATAATTCCTTATAGAATACTGTATTTAATTTTTCTATATTATCTAAACCATAATCAATACTATCTATTTCTACACCAAATTCTTTAATTATAGATATTAACATAGATAAATTAGTTACATCTTTAGTAGTTATTTTTATTTTATTATTAGTAACATAGTTAACTTTCTTTTCACTAATTTCTTCTCTTTCAATTCTTTCATTATTTATGTACTCTTCAAGAATTAAATCTATATTACTTTTAGATAATTCATTTTTAAGTTCACTATATTTTAAATTAGCATTATTATATGCATCTTTAACAGTTTTTGAACTACCTTTAATATCAAGATATATTACATCATTATTTTTATATATCTTAACATCTTCACTATCAGTTAACTCTATAAATCTTTCAAAGTTAACAGTAGAAACATCACTAACTTTAACCTTAAAAACTGCTTCTTGCTCATCTTTTATCACTTTACCTAATCTATTTTCAAAACTTTCATATCTATTTGTATCAAAAGATATTGTTTCTATTTTTTCATATTTAATACCTGAATATTGTAATAATTCTTTAAACTTACTAAATACCTTAGCATTTTGATTATTTGAATCCATCATATCCTTATTAGATTTTGTGTTAATAGATAATTCTAACTGAACAATATCAGCTTTAATATCTTTATTAAAACTTGAATAAAGTGTCATTTCATTTTCATATTTTTTATTTTCCTTACCATCATCAGCAATAAAATCTATTTTTAATTCATTTTGTATTACAACTTTTGGTATATTGATTTCTATGGCCACGTCAGAACTACTATTAACAAAAAATTCTTGAACCATCTTTGCAGCATACATTTTAGGTACAGCATATTCAACTACATTATCTGCAACATTAATTTTTCTTTCTAGTTCATCTACTATATATTTATTTTCTTTTATATTTTTTACTTTATTAATTTTATAACTATTATCTATCAAATCATTAGCTTTTTTTCTTGCTTTAGTGTATGCTTCTTCATACATATCCAAATATTTTTCTTTTAAATTAGATAAAGAATATTCAATATCTCTATCAATTTCTATATTATATTTTCCTGCAATTTCTATAAGTTCATTTATTTTTTCTACATTTCTAAGTTTAAATGAAAAATCATTTACTATTTCAAAATATTCTTCATCTATTCTATCTTTCTTCTTATATGTATCATAAAAATTAAATTCAAAATCTCTCCCAAATTCATCTCTTAACCTTTTAACTTTTTCAGCAATTATTTTAAAAGTTTCTTTTTTATCTTTAGAGTTTGCAACTAATTTAAAGGTAATTTTACCTTTTTGCATTTTATATCCTATTGCACCAATTTTTTCTAATTCATCTATAATTTTAGAACCTTCATTTTCATTAGATAGAATAGAAAAAGTCATAACAGTTTCATAACCCTTATCTTTTTCTTCTTTTAGTTTTAAAAATTTTCTGTCATAAATATTTTCTGTTTTAACGCTATCTATTTTTATTCCTTTTTGTTTTAAAGTAGATAAAAATTCATTTACAGTTTCCCTATTTTTAAATCTAACCTTATCTAAATTATCTCCTTCTGTATTCAAAGTAAAATTAATAAATGCAGTATCAGCACTAAATTCTTTTTTTACATTCTGACTAGTTGATACTGTAATTTGTTGACCAAAAATATTTAAGCTTCCTAAAATACAAATTAACAATAGTTTTTTCATACCAATAACTCCTTTTACATCTTTAATATACCCCTATTTTACCTTATTCAAATTATATTTTCCTTATACCTTACTTATTTTATACTTCTTACCATATTTAAAAATGGTAATAATACTTCAAAAAACTTATCAATTTCATCTTTAGTATTATACTTAGAAAAACTTATTCTTATTGCACTAATTACTCTATCCTTAGGTAATTTTATGGCCTTAAGTACATGTGAATCCTTCTTGTTTGCTGAACAAGCAGATCCAGTAGAAATATATATATCATTACTAGATAAAAAATTCTGTAAAACTTCAGCTCTAGCACCTATAAAAGAAACATTAATAATACTATCACTTGAATTAGTAGGACTGTTAACATATACATTAGATATTCCTTCAAGTTTAGATAAAAAATATTTTTTCAATTCTTTAATATGTTCCATATTATTATCTATTTCCATAGCCTTTAAGAACCCAAATACTAATTCATTAGGCATAGTACGAGGTATATATTTATTCTCACTATTATCTCCATATACTTGATCCTTAATTTTAACTCCATCTTTTATATATATAGCTCCTATACCCTTAGGTCCATGTATTTTATGTGAACTAATAGATAATAGGTCAACAGAAATTTTAGAAAAATCATAATCTATATGTTTTAATCCTTGTACGAAATCTATATGTAAATATGTACTAGGATTTTTACTTTTAACAACACGTGATATAGCTTCCATATCTATGCTAGTTCCTATTTCATTATTAACTCCCATAATAGATACTAGTTTAGTATCTTCTCTAACTATATCAGCTAAATTTTCTAAATCTATATTACCGTATTCATCAACTTTAGCAAATTCTACATCATAACCTTCATTTTTAAGTTCTAAAGCTGTATTTAATAAAGAGGGATGTTCAATAGGTGAAATTATTAAATGTCCTTTTTTTTCTCTTCTCATAATAGAAGTTAAAGCAAAATTATTTGCTTCTCCTCCACCTGAAGTAAAAGAAAAATTATCAGGATTTAATCCCAATATTTTTTTAAATATTTTCTTCTTTTCTTTTATACTTTTTTTTACTTCTTCAGCCCCTTTATAACCAGAATCTACATTCAAATACATTTCATTCATAACCCTAGCCATCTCTTCTATTACTTTTTCATCAACACGAGTAGTTGCTGAATTATCAAAATATATCATTTTTTTACCTTCTTTTCTTAAAATTTAGAAAAGAGGGGAGGCCCCTCTTATCTATATATTCTATAATCTATATTTCTAAATATATTGTCTCTACTTTCTATTTCTCTTAACCATTCTTCATCTATACTTCCATGTTTAATATCTTCATATAGTTTAAATAGTCTATATGTATGATCAGATACTTTCTTTTCAGCATATCCAACCATAGTTTTAGTGAACATTATAAATGGCCAACAAGAAGTTTGAGCTAAGAATAACTCCCTTGCAGCTTGATTTAGCGCTCTATATTCTAATTTATTAGCTGGCTCTCTTTGAGCTATTTCTATCATTTTTTCAGCTGCTTTATGTAAATGTCTATAGATATAGTCATTAGAACCATCTACCCAAACATCATAATATCCATTTGCTCCCCAACTTGACATACTTAAATCAACTATTTGATTTAATTTATATATATCTAAATATCTTGAAGGAGTAATGCTTCCAAAATTAGATTCTTGCATAGCTCTAAATATATATTCTAAGAATATAGGCCCTTCATACCACCAGTGTCCATATAACTCTGCATCATATGGTGATACTATTATAGGTTTTCTATATTTCATTTTACTTGCTAAGAAATCAATTTGTTTGCTACGATTAAACACAAAGTTGTATGCATGTGAAATAGCAGTATTTCTTGCTTCTTCAGGATCATAAGCCTTTTTAAATGTACCTTTTTTATCTGTAATTGCATGATATTTTATCCCTATATTACGCCTTACTCCATCACTATGTAAGAAAGGTTTAATATATTCATAGTCTAATTCATATCCTGCATCTTTATGGAACTCTCTGTAAGCTCCATCACCTGGATAACCAACTTCAGATGACCATACTTGTTCTGAAGATTCTAAATCTCTTGCAAAAGCTGCAACTCCATTTTCTGTAAATACTGGTGAATATACTCCATAAACAGGTCTTGGATTAGAGTTTTTAATTCCGTGTGCATCTACTAAGAAATATCTAATTCCTTCATCTTTTAAGTATTTATCTTGACCTTTGTAGTAAGCACATTCAGCAAGCCATATTCCTTGAGGTTCTCTTCCGAAGTTAGACATATAGTCAAGTTTTGCCATTTTAACTTGAGCTCTAACAGCATTAGGGAAATCCTTCATCATAGGTAACATTCCATGAGTTGCTGTAACTGGAATAATTTCTAGACTACCTAAATCTTGAAAGTACTTAAATCTTTTTATTAAGTTTTTATCATTATCTAAGAAGTATTTTCTTGCATTGAAATATGTATCATAATTATGTAATGCTATTTTGTACATATCTGGATATGGAGCAAGTCTTTCTAATTCTAAATTACAAAATTCCACTAATTTATCCATATGTTTTAAATATCTATTTTGTAACATTTCATCATTTAACATATTAGCTAAAGTCCCTGAAATTGTCATAGTAATGTTAAAAGGAACTCTATCTCTAGTTAAGTTTTCAAACATATTTAAAAGAGGAATATATGTTTCTGTTATCGCTTCAAAAAGCCAATCTTCTTCTAAAAATTCTTCATACTCCGGATGTCTTACATATGGTAAATGTGCATGTAAAACAATACTTAAATAACCTTTCACAATAATCACTCCCTATTTCTTCATTATCAATGCATTACTTCCATCTAAATAATATTTTTTTCTAACCGATATTTTTTTAAATCCAATTTCCTCATAAAGCTTTATTGCAGCAATATTTTTTTCAGATACTTCTAAAAATATATCTTTATTATATGAAATACTATATAAAAGCTTTTTTGCATATCCTTTATTTCTATATTTTTCTTTTATTGCTATTTCAAACAATTCATAACTGTCAAAACTATCAAGTAATATCATATATCCTATAAATTCTTCTTCAACAATAGTATTTATTTTATAACTAGAATTATTAAACATATTTTCAATATCAATATATTTTTTTTTATCTAAAAAACATTCATTATGTAAATTAAGAATTTCTTCTATTTCATTATTTTTCATTTATTAATCCTACTCTATTAAATGGATACCATCTCAATAGTAACTTACCATAAATTCTATTTTCTCTTACATATCCAAAATATCTAGAATCATTACTATTATTTGTATTATCTCCCATAGCCATATAGTAATTACTATCTAGTGTTATTTCCTCTCCATTTAATAATTTAGACATGGTCTCAATGTCATATTTGAAGTCTAATATTGGAAGAACAAATCTTCCTTCACTTTCTAAAATATATGTATATCTTTTATTAGTTAAATCTTGATCAACGCCACTAATTTGTTCTAAAGTATTAGTATTAAAGAAACCAAATAAGTATTTATAATAATCTTTTGAAATATTCTTTTGTAAGAATTCTTCTTTAGATAATTGCACTACACCAGTACCTTTAGATATATCTAACTCTAATATCTCAACTAATTTTATCTTATCCCCATTTTTAGGTATATATATTTCTGGATTATTAAATAATTTAAGTATACCCTCTATAGAGTATTCTCTATTTAAACTTGATTTTTCTCCATCTATATATATATTATTATCATTTTCATTTATCTTAAACATTACTCCAGGTGTTCCTGTAATTCTTTTTGTATACATCAAACTATTATCAAGTGGTTCTTTAAAAGATATAATATCCCCAATTTTAGGTTGTTTAAACTTGTAAACAACATTATTAGCAAATATTCTATCACCAACAGCTATAGTAGGTTCCATAGATCCTGTAGGTATAGCATAATTCCCTAAATAATAACCTTGAATAATTACAACAAGTATAATTATATATATAGCATTAAAAATCTTTTTAATCTTATTTGATAACTCAAATTGAGAAAAGAATATTAAAATTAACGAAAATACTACGGCTAAAATATTAATTTTAAAAAAAGTTTTATCATCTACACCAAACATAGATTTACCAAAAACTATCAAAATTAAGTTAACTATAGTCATAGCTTCATAATAATATTTTTTTAAATATGTTAAAAGTAATATACTAAAATTAACTAAAGTTCCTAGAATAATTATCTTATTCTTTATAGGTAAAACATCATTTCTTGAATAATCTACCTTAATAGATAAAATTGCTAAAGATAAAATAGCAATAGTATTTAATATCAACAGTATTTTTTCACTTCTAATTTCTTCTTTATTTATCCCAATTTTATTAATAAATTTATCAACAAAGCAATCAATAACTTCAACTACTTTCTTTTCCTTAAATAAGTAAGCTAAAATTAAAATTGATGTAACTATATAAAAAAGTATATATAATAATATTTTCATAAATGCCTCCTATTTGCATAACTGCAAATATATTATAGCACAAAAAAAATAAAAATAGAATAATACTTCTCACATATATATTACCTTGAAACTATAAAAAGTCAATACTTAAAAATCCTTTGTAAAAAAAATTTTTTTACTACACCTATACAAAAATTTATGATATAATTTATATGCACACAATATTTAACCTTGAAAGGAGCAAAAATGAAAAGAGAATTAGCATTAGAATTTGCAAGAGTGACAGAGGCAGCAGCGCTAGCGGCTCATAAATTAGTTGGTAGAGGTAACAAAGAAGAAATAGATAGAGTGGCTGTAGAAGCAATGAAAATAATGTTAAATAGAATTAAAATAAAAGGTGAAGTTGTAATTGGAGAAGGTGAAATCGATGAAGCACCAATGTTATACATTGGGGAAAAACTTGGTAGAACAGATGGAGATTATCTAGAAGTGGACATTGCTGTAGATCCTGTAGAAGGAACGCGTATGACTGCTCAAAGACAAGCAAATGCAATAACTGTACTTGCCGTAGGTAAAAAAGATACATTTTTAAAAGCTCCTGATATGTATATGGAGAAATTAATAGTTGGTCCTAACGCTAAAGGATTAATAGATTTAGAAAAACCATTAACAGAAAATATACAAATAATAGCTAAAGCTAATAATAAGGAATTAAAAGATTTAACAATAATAGTATTAGATAAACCTAGACATAAAAAAATAATTGAAGATTTACAAAAATTAGGTGTAAGTGTTTATGCATTACCAGACGGTGATGTGGCAGCATCTATATTAACTTGTATGGTAGATAGTGATATTGATGTTGTTTATGGAATAGGTGGTGCTCCTGAAGGTGTTATATCTGCAGCAGCAATAAGAGTTTTAGGTGGGGACATGCAAGCAAGACTTAAACTACGTAATGAAGTAAAAGGATACTCACTTGAAAATGATAAGATATCAAAAGATGAAAAACGTAGATGTGAAGAAAAAGGTCTTAATGTTGGTGCTGTTTTAAAATTAGATGATTTAGCAAAAGAAGATGAAATAGTCTTTTCTGCAACAGGTATTACATCTGGTGACTTATTAGAAGGAATAAAAAGACGTGGAAATATAGCTAGAACTCAAACATTATTAATAAGAGGTAGTTCAAAAACTATAAGATACATAAATTCTATACATAATTTAGATTATAAGGATGAGAAAATAAATCACTTAGTTAAATAGATGCTTAGGCATCTATTTTTTTGTAAAAAAAAGGGTGTCTTATAACACCTTTTTCTATGTGAATCTCCCTAAAAAAAGGTGATTTCACTAATTAGTTTGCTGAAAATAAGATTTTTGAAAGTCTAGAGCTTAAGTTATCTTTATTTTCAAGTAATATTTTCTTCACTTGATCTTCATTTTTACCTTTTAATGTTTTCATTGCTTTAGTACTTACTCTAACTTTAACTTCTTTACCATCAAGCATTAATTTCATAGTTTGAAGATTAGGTCTCCAAATTCTTTTAGTTGCTCTATTTGAGTGACTCACTAAGTTACCATGACCTACTTTTTTCCCAAATACTTCACAAATTTGCATATCTACACCTCCTGAATTCCTGTTTTCTAGATTTTAATTATACCATAACTTATAAGATTATTCAAGCAATAATCTCAAGTATTTTTACAATTTCCAAATTATTATACACTAAAATAAAATAAAATGCAAACGTTATTTTAATTTTACCTCTTTATTGTATAATAACTCTAGTAAATATTTTACTTTAATTAAAAAAGATGTTAAAACCAAACAATTTTAACATCTTAAATATTTATTATTAGAATACCGGGTATCCTTCTTCTTTATAGTTTTTTAATAAGAATTGTCTTACTTTTTCAGAAGTCATAGCTTTAGTTAAATCTTTAATCTTTTGACTATTTTTGTTATCTTCTCTAGCAGCAAGCATTACAGCAAATCTTGCATTTGATCCTTTTTCTAAGAATAATGCATCTTTAACTTTTACTCCAATTTTTAAAATATGTGATGGCCAGTTAAATGCTAAATCATATTCTTGGTATGCTTGAACTAATGAAGGTATTCCAACTGGAACTATTTTTAATCCTTTTTTGTTTTCTACTATGTATGAAATACTATTTAATCCATTACTTTTCCCTAATTTAATTAATCCTTCGCTTTCAAGTATTCTTAAAGCTCTATCTTGGTTAGTTGGATCACTTGGTATAGCAATTCTTGCACCATCTGGTATAGATTTTTTGTTCTTAATATTTTTCGAATAGAAACCAACTTTAACATCATATATAGGCTTAACTTTTACTAAAGTCCCATTATTTTTTTGATTAAATACTTGCATAAATGGCTCATGTTGATGGAAGTTTGCATCAAAATCTTTTGCGTTTAATCCAATATTAGCTGTTACATAATCTGTAAGTAATTTAATTTGTACATCATAACCTTGTTTTTTTAAATCGTCTGCTGCAATTTTAACTATTTCATTCATAGGATAACCCGCAGCTGCAATTTTAATAACTTTATCATTTGAAAAAGTCAGAGTTGAAAATACAATTGTGAAAAATAATAATAATTTTTTTAACATTAAGAATCTCTCCTTCTCTTGTCTAATTTTTTTGAAACATAGTTTCCAATAAACTGTATAGCAAATACTATAACTATCATTATAGATACCACCTTATATACTAAAGGATAATTATACTCTTGATATCCATACCTAATAGCAAAGTCTCCTATTCCTCCTCCACCAACTATTCCCATAACAGTAGAATAAGATATGAAGCTGATTATGCTAGAAGTTAAACCTAAAACTAAAGAACTTCTTGCTTCAACCAATAAGAAATGCCATACAACTTGAAAATTTGTCGCCTTCATAGATAATGCTGCATCTATTATTCCAGGATCTACATCATGAAAAGATTGTTCAACAAATCTTGCATAAAGTGCTACTGCTACAAAACATATAGGAAAACTTGCAGGTAATAAACCAAAAGCTGTTCCAAATACTAGTCTTGTTATCGGTATTAAAACTATAACCAAGATTAAAAAAGGAAAACTTCTTACCACATTAATGTATATATTAATAGGTATATATATACTAATATTCTCCTTTAATCCATCTTTTTTAGTTAGATAAAGTAATGAACCTAGGGGTATCCCTAAAAATATTGCACAAATAGTTGGAATTAAAACCATAATAAATGTATCTTTAATTGATGTTAGTAATTCTAAAGTAAGATAATCCATTATTTAAGCACCTCTTTTGCATATTCTAAATAAGTAAGTTCTCTTTCATCTTTAAGATCCTTATTTACATCAAATATTTCCAAAATTTTACCATTTTCAATTACAGCAACTCTATCACATATTTTCTTTGCTACATCTAATTCATGAGTAACAAACAATATAGTTGTACCATAATCCTTATTAATTTTCTTAAATAAAGATATAACCTCATTTTTTGTAATTTTATCAAGTGAAGCTGTTACTTCATCACATAATAATAAATTTGGGTTAGATACTAGAGCTCTTGCAATGGCTACTCTTTGTTTTTGACCTCCACTTAAAGAAGAAATATATTCATTTTTTTTATCTAGTAAACCTACAAAATTTAATACTTCTTCGACTTTAATGTAATCTAAACTTTTCTTTAAAATTAAAGGCAGCGCTACATTTTGGTATACATCCTTATTTTTTAGTAAATTAAAATTTTGAAATACAACAGACATTTCTATATTTTCATCTATACAAATTTCACCACTATCGGGCTTAATTAAACCTTGTATCATTTTTAGTACTGTTGATTTTCCACTTCCAGATTTACCAATAAGACCAAATATCTCACCTTTTTCTAGTTCCAAATCTAAATCTAAAGTAAAATCACCAAACTTTTTGTTTATATTTTTCAAATTCATTTTATCACCTAAGTAATTTTAACATATATCTAGTTTATTACCAAACTTTTTTTTAATATATTCAAAAAAAAATTATTTATATTCTTTTTTTGCACTTTTTATTTCACAATATGAAATACTACTCAATTTAACATTGCTTCTACATTGCATTAAAACAATATTTATTTACATATAAAAAAAAAGTTTTTACTTTTAAAGTCAGGTGTAAATTTGTTGTATATTTAATGCAAAATAATTACAACTAGCTTTTTTGTAAATTATAGAGTATAATATTACCACACAAATATTTATTTGAAAATTGGAGGAAGAGAAAATGAAAAAATTATTAATGAGCATACTTTTTGGTGCTTTCTTATTTTCTTGTGGAGGTAGTACAGAAACTGCTTCTAAAAGCGAAGAAAAATTAGTTTTCTATGCTGGATTACAAGAAGATCACGCAGCATTAATTGCTGAACAATTTACAGCTGAAACAGGTATACCTACTGAGTTCGTAAGAATGAGTAGTGGAGAAACTTTAGCAAGATTAAAAGCTGAAAAAAATAACATGGTTGCTTCTGTTTGGTATGGTGGACCAGTTGATGGTATCATCGCTGCAGATGCTGAAGGATTAATCGAAGCATATGTATCACCTACTTCAGAAGAAATATTAGACCAATTCAAATCTGGTGATGGAAGATGGACAGGTATCTATGTTGGTTACTTAGGATTTGTTGGAAACAAAAAAATATTAGAAGAAAAAGGTTTAGAAATGCCTAAATCTTGGGCTGATTTATTAGATCCTAAATTTAAAGGTGAAATCGTAGTTGCTCACCCAGGGTCATCTGGAACTGCATATACTATGCTTGCATCTTTAGTTCAATTAATGGGTGAAGAACAAGCTATGGCTTACTTCAAACAATTAGATGGTCAAATCAGACAATATACTAAATCAGGAACTGCACCTGGAAGAATGGTTGGTACTGGTGAAGTTGCTTTAGGTATTACTTTCTTACATGATGCTATCAAATATCAAAAAGAAGGATATACTGATATAATAATTTCAGCACCAAGTGAAGGTACTGGTTATGAAATAGGAGCTGTTGCTTTACTAAAAGATGCACCTAATAGTGAAGCTGGTAAGAAATTTATTGATTGGGTATTAACTAAGGAAGTGCAAGAATTAGGTAAAACAGTTGGTTCATTCCAATTCTTAACTAACAAAAATGCACAAAATCCTGAAGAAGCAGAACCAATTAAAGATACTAAATTAATTAATTATGACTTTGAATGGGCTGGAAAAAACAGAAAAGATTTAGTTGAAAAATATACTAAAGAAACTAGTTCAACAATACCTCAAAAATAGATAGGTTAAAATACAAGGGTGCATAACCCTTGTATTTTATTGAAAGGATTATTTATGTCAGATTTAAAATTAAAAATTAAAGGTGGCCTTAAAGACTTTAGGAAAATGTTAAATGATCCTATACTTATGGCAACTATAATATTTTCAATCGTCGTAGTAGCCTTCTTTATTTTAGTACCATTATATAATGTATTTTTAGAAAGTATTAAAGTAAACGAAAGTTTTAGTATAGTAAATTATATAGATTCATTTAAAAATTCAGGTAATTTACAAATCATACTAAATACTTTAGTATTAGGTTTTACTACAGGATTTATTTCATTAATTATAGGATTCATATTTGCATATTTAACTGTGTATATTAAAATTAAAGGTAAAGCTGTTTTTGATTTTATAGCACTTTTACCTGTAATTTCACCACCATTTATTGTTGCATTATCAACTATATTACTATTTGGTAGAACTGGTTTAATTACTAGAGGATTATTAGGTATAGAATATGAAATTTATGGATTCCATGGTTTAGTATTAGTACAAGTATTAAGCTTTTTCCCTATAGCATATATGATGTTAGTTGGATTATTAAACAATATAGATCCATCTGTTGAAGAAGCTTCAAGATCTTTAGGAGCAAATAGATTTAAAGTATTTACTACAGTAACTCTACCATTAATGGTTCCAGGACTTGCTAATGCTTTCTTATTAGTATTTATACAATCAATAGCAGATTATGCTAACCCATTTGTTATAGGTGGTAAATTCACTACTATAGCAGTTAAAATATTCCAAGAAGGAATAGGAAACTACCAATTAGGACTAGCATCTGCTCTATCAGTTATACTATTAACTATATCTATATCAATGTTTACATTACAAAGATATTATGTTAATTCAAAATCATATATTACTGTAACTGGTAAGGCATCACGTGCTAGAGAATTAATTAATACTCCTTTTGCAACTATTTCTGCAAGTATAATATTAATATTCTTATCAGCATGTGTTATAGGAATGTATATTTTAATACCAATAAGTTCATTTACAAAACTATTTGGAATAGATAATACTTTAAGCCTATATAATTATAGAGAAATATTTAAGTTTGCAAATAGAGTTAACCCTATAATTACTACTACTACTTTATCAATAATTGCAACTTTTGTTGCATCAATTTTCTCTATGATAATAGCTTTCTTAATTGTAAGAAAGAAATTCATAGGAAAAACATTTATTGAATTTACAGTAATGATGGGACTTGCAATACCAGGTACTATAATAGGTATAGGATATGCTTTAAGTTACAACAAAGTATATAACCTACCATTTACAAATATTACTTTAATTCCTACACTAACTGGTACAGGATTTATAATAATAATGGCATTCATAATAAGATCACTTCCAGTAGGAGTTAGATCTGGTATAGCAGCACTAGATCAAATTGATCCAAGTATAGAAGAAGCTTCTACAATACTTGGTGCAAATACTGTACAAACATTTACTAAAATTACTCTACCTATGATAAGAGACGCTTTCCTATCAGGATTAATATATTCATTTGCAAGATCTATGACACTAGTTTCTACAGTAGTATTCTTAATTTCTGCAAAATGGAAATTATTAACACCTACTATCATGGATAATGTAGATCAAGGTAGAATAGGTATTGCAGCTGCATATTGTACTATATTAATAGTAATAGTATCAATATTCATGTTATTAATGAAATTATTTATGAAACTATTAGAACCTAAAACTAAATAACAGGGAGACAAAAAATGAGTAAACCAATTAAATTAAATATACAAAATTTAACTAAAGTATTTACACCTAAAGGTAGAAGAGTAGTTGCCGTAGAAGATGTAAATTTAGCAATAGAAGAAGGAGAATTTGTATGTCTTTTAGGTCCATCTGGTTGTGGAAAAACTACTACATTAAGAATGATAGCTGGTTTTGAAACACCAAGTGAAGGACATATTACTATGAGTGGTAGAGATATAGCATATTTAACTCCAGATAAAAGAGGAATAGCAATGGTTTTCCAAAACTACGCTTTATTCCCACATATGAATGTTTATGATAACATAGCTTATGGATTAAAATTACAAAAAAGACCTAAAGAAGAAATTAAACAAAGAGTAGATAAAATATTAAAACTTATGAAAATGGAAGATTTTGCTGAACGTGTTCCGTCTCAAATGTCAGGTGGACAACAACAAAGAGTTTCACTTGCAAGAGCTTTAATAATGAATTCTGAAGTACTATTATTTGATGAACCATTATCAAACTTAGATGCAAAATTAAGATTACACATGAGAGATGAAATAAGAAAATTACAACAAGAAGTTGGAATAACTTCTATATATGTAACACATGACCAAGCTGAAGCTATGGCCCTTTCAGATAAAATAGTAATAATGAAAGATGGTAAAATAGCACAAGTTGGTTCTCCACAAGAAATATATCAAAAACCAAATTCTGAATTTGTTGCCAAATTCATTGGTAGAGCAAACATATTAGATGCTAAAATTATAGAAAATAGAGATAATTCAACATTAATATCTATATTAGGTGAAGAATATCTTGTAAATGAAAAGGTTGATTACACACCTGGGACTGATGTTAAAGTAGTAATTAGACCTGAATCTATTAAATTCACTGAAAATAAACATACTTTAGAAGTTTCTAAGAGTATATTTATGGGTGAAAACCATGAATATGAAGTTAAAAATGGAAATGAAGTTATAGAAATAGTACTTAACAATCCACATGGTAAAGATATCAAAAAAATAGGAGATAGTTTGAGTTTTGCATTTGATCAAAATTCAATACACATATTATAATGACAAGTATGCAAAATGCAATATTTTTAGCTAGAATACTAGTAGCTTGCGTATGTGGAGCAGCAATAGGTTATGAAAGAACAAGTAAAAATAAAGGAGCTGGTGTTAGAACTCACGCCATAGTAGCTGTTTCATCAGCTCTAATGATGATAGTTTCAAAATATGGTTTTGAAGATTCTATAAAATTTGACGCATCACGTGTTGCTGCACAAATTGTAAGTGGAGTCGGATTTCTTGGAGCAGGTATAATATTTGTAAGAAACAATAATGTTATTACTGGTCTTACAACTTCAGCTGGTATTTGGGGTACTGCAGGAGTTGGTATGGCTATTGGATCTGGATTAATATTTATGGGAGTTTCAGTAACAGTTATTATGCTACTTCTTCAAACAGTTATGCATAAAAATAATTTTTTACATAAAAATGAAGGTAATAGATACAAACTATATCTAAAAATGAATGAAGTATTACAAGACTTTCCAAAAATAAAACTTGAAATTATAAAAGATAATGTTTTAATAGAAAATCTTAACATAAACAAAAACGGTAGCAGCATAGATATAGAAATAGATCTTCTTACATTCAAAACTTTTGATAAAGTTGGTCTCTCAGAAAGATTGCTTGCTTATGAAAATGTAACATCTATTGAAATAGAATAATAAAAAGCAGAAAGTACAAATTGTATTTTCTGCTTTTTTATTACCAACTTCTTCCCCCTCCTCCTCCAAATCCACCACCAGATGAACCTGAAGAAGAAAATCCTCCTGAAAACGTAGAGCTTCCTCCATGTCTTTTACTATTATTAACTGTTTCACTAATACTTTTATTTATCATTCTATCATAATACATTCTATTATTTATGTGTGAATAATATAAATAATTATGTACTCTTTCAGTATTAAGAGATAATTTAGAAATTACATTATCTAACATTTTTAAATACTGATTTTCTAGTCCATATGCTATAGCAAATGGTAATATTTGTCTAAAATATCTAATTACATCATCTTCAGTAGTAAAATTTTTTATTCTATCTGTTTCTGTTTTTTGTAAGAATATCTCAAATCCCTTTGCTTTTGGATACTCCTCATTATATAGCTTAGTATATCTTTTTACTGATAATGCATTTGCTAAAGTGATAAAGAATAATAAACCCATTCCTATTAATATAGGCATTTCAGAAAAAATTGATCCTCCAGATATTCCAAATACAAATATGATAGTAATAATTGCAATAAAAACTACTATAAAGAAATATTTGAATACTTGTATTTCATAATCACTTGAATATTTACTTAGAAAATATAATTTTAATTCATTTTCTAATTCAGCTATAGCTGAATTATATTTAAATATATCATTTTTATGTAACATCATTTTATTTAAAAACATATTTTCTTCTTTTGATAATTCATTTTTAAAATATTCATAACTATCAACATCTATATAATATTGTTTTTCAATATAATCATCAAAACCTTTTTTCTTCTGATTAATCTGTTCTCCAACCTTAATTACATATTCTTCATACATTTCATGCTCTGGATTTTTTTCTCTTAATTTTACTATACCTTTTTGTAATAACATATATAGTACAACTATGAAATAAGTTGAATAAAAATTCTTACCTACCATTATTTTAGCAATTAATGGAGAAATATTAGGTGGCATATATTCAACCATAATAGTTTTCTTATATTTAAATTTATTGACCACCATTCTTATTAAGAAGTTAATTAATAGTATAGGTAATAATATAATACCAAAAACTATTAGTAATGGATAAGCCTTAACCCTATTATACCATAGATTAAAACCTGAATATTTAAAACTATCACTATTTAATAAGAAAGATAATCCTTCTCCCGGATTACTCACCTTAGTAGTTTTTATTTCATATCCTCCATCTACTTCTTTTAATTCATAATCTTTATTAGTCTCACCAACATATCCTGTAAATGCATCAATTTGTCCTTTTATACCAGTTATATTTAATTTAAAGTTTTCAACTGGCATTTCCCAATAGTTACCTAATGCATTAAAGTAAATTTGATTAATATTTTCATTACTTCTAATACTATTATATACCTTATACTTAATCTCATAATTAATATCTTTATTTGCTGGTAAATAAACATCACTTAATCCTAGTCTATATACCATAACATTATCTTCTATTTCTGTATATAGTCCTACTTCATTATTAAAATCCACATATCTTACAGAAAAATCATCTATTTTTACTCTATCTTCAAATTTAAAATAAGAACCGTTGCTATACTTGAAAGGGATAATTCTATAAATACCTCTTCTTCCTTCTGCATCCGTAATATATGTGATTTTTTCTGTTACATTTAATACTCCATTTTGTTCAACTTTAATATCCATTTCAAAATTTGATATTTTTTCAAAGGAAAAAGTGAAAATAGATAATAAAGTTACAAAAAATATCACCAATTTTTTCATATTAAAAACTCACTTTTGGTGCACTCTTAGCTTCAGCATCTTCCTTAAAGAATTCAGCATTTCTAAATTTTAATAGTCCTGAAAGTAAAACATTAGGGAATCTTCTAATAAAAGTATTTAATGTTCCAACTGTAGCATTATAGAATCTTCTTGTTCCTTCAATTTGATTTTCTATATCAGTTAAAGATTTTTGTAATTCTAAAAAGTTAACATTTGCCTTTAATTCTGGATAAGATTCACTTAATGCCATAATAGATTTTAAAGTCTTAGTTAATTCATTTTCCATTTTTCTAATTTCTTCTAAATTTTTAACATCATTTAAATCTAATTTAAGCATTCTACTTCTTGCATCTACAACATTTTGTAAAGTTTCACTTTCATGTTTTGCATATCCTTTTACTGTTTCAACTAAATTAGGTATTAAATCTAATCTTTTTTGTAAAAATGTTCCTATATTACTAAATGCAACTTGATTTTCATTATCAAGTCCTACATATTTATTATAAACACCCATTGCCCATAATCCAATTAAAACTACTACTCCTAAAATTACTAATAATGTCATTTTTATCACTCCTTATAATTTATCTATAAAATCTAATATTTCAGTTGTACCTATATTCTTTAAAGATGAATGAAAGAATACATCTTCATTACTAAATTCTAATTTTTTCCTAATCTCTTTTAATTGTCTAAACTTCTCATTATTTGATAGTTTATCACATTTTGTAAACACTATATAATATTCTATATCAAAATGTTCTAAATATTCTAGCATTTCAATATCTTCACCACTTGGAACACGTCTAATATCAAGTAATACAAATACTACCTTTTTTCTTTCAGAATTTAAATATTCAGATATGATACTACCCCAATTCTTCTTTACATTGGCTGGCACTTTTGCAAAACCATAACCTGGAAGGTCCACAAAATATCTATCTTTATTTACTAAGAAAAAATTAACTAGTTGAGTTCGACCTGGTGTTTTACTCGTTCTTGCCAAATTTTTTCTATTTACTATAGTATTAATTAAAGATGATTTTCCTACGTTAGATCTACCAACAAATGCTATTTCTGTATTACCCATTTTTTCAGGATAATCTGCAAGTTTTATACAACTTCTTGAATATTCTGCACTTTTAACTTCCATTATTTACCTCCTAACTCTATTTTCATTAATATATCTAAAGTATTAATATAGCTATTAGATATATCACTAGAATTATCTATTACATAATCCGCTTTTTCCTTTTTTATTTCAATATCTATTTGTTTTTCAACTCTAGAAATTGCTTCCTCATAGCTAAGTGAATTTCTTTTCATTATTCTTTCTATTTGGGTTTCTTTAGGTGCATATACAACTATAATTTTATCAAATAGGTATTCTAAATTCAATTCATATATCAAAGGTACATCTAAAACCATATATTCTTTTTCAGAGTTTTCTATTTCTTTTTCTAATCTTTCAATAATAATCTTATGCATATACTTATTAAGTATAGATAGTTTTTCCTTATCATTAAAAACTATTTTAGAAATTTCCTTTTTATCAAAAGTCCCAAATAAAGAGTATAGTTTTGATTTAACTTCTTCCATTTCATAAAGCTCTGCCGTAATTTTATCTGCATCAACATATGAACTTTTATCCTTTAAAATATTTTTTATGAATTCAAATATTTTACTTTTCCCCACACCTATAGATCCAGTTAATCCTATTATCATACTACTCCTTTATAAAAAAACATAGCCACTTACAATCAGAGCTTGTAAATGTTACCTTATGTTTAGTATTTTTAGGTATAAAATATCCTGTATCTTTTTTAATACTTATTTCTTCATCTTCAATTAAAAGTTTAGCATACCCTTCAAGCATATATACATACTCATCAATATCAGATATCATAAAATCTGTAACATTAGAATTAGATGTAATTCTTTCAACTCTAATCTTATCATCCATTAATATTTCAACAATTTCTCCATATTCATTAATCATTTTTCCTCTTTCTTAACAGATAAGTTACAAAAGTTTTTTTACCTCTAAATATTTCTTTAAAATTATCTACTACGTATCGTTTATCACTTCTTAGTTCCTTATCTCTTTCTATAGGAAGTATTAAAAAGAAATATCCTTCATCTTCTAATAATCTATATGTAGTATCAAGTAAATCAGAAAGATTTAAATTTATTTCAAATTTAGATATTTTTAATATTTCATCTTTAGGCATAAATCCACTGTTTACTTTATAGAAAGGTGGATTAGAAATAATATATTTAAATTTATTCGTATATTCAAATTCCTTAATATCAATATTATATAACTTAATATCTATATCATTTAATTTTACATTTTCCTCTAGAATTTTAAATACTTCTTTTTGCAATTCTACAGCATGAAATTCAGTAAAATTTTCATGTCTATACATCAAAAATGTTAAAGTTCCTATACCTGCTCCTATATCTAACATAGGCCCTTTTTCATCACCTAAATTACATTTTATAAACTCTACTAAATCTAATGCATCAGTTGTAATATTCAAAGCACCATTTTCATACTTAAGTCTCAAATCTACACTTTCTAAATAATGTTCCATTACTATAATTCCTACTTTCTAAACTATTTAGAATTAAATACATTATACCATTTTTATTGATAAAAAAAAAGACTAGAAAAACTAGTCTTACCAAAAAATTTCCCTTCCGTACTTACCAAATGAGTTTAATATTCTACCTTCATCATTATATTTTATTTGATAAAATTCAACTCTTCTATTAAAAGTTTTATTTACCTCTTTTACTAATTCTCTAAAATCAAGTCTTCCTTCTGCTGTAAAGTAAAATATTAATTTTTCTCCACCAAACATGTATTCACCTATTACTAAGTTCATTTCCGGCAGAACTCTTTTAACTATTTTTTTACATATAAAATATGCTTCTTTAGCTTTTTCATCAAGTATTTCTAATTCACTAACTTCTTCTTCCGTTAATTTTCTTTTTACTTTTCTAATCTTAATATCATCTTCTTCTGATTCTAAATTTACATTATTAAGCTTATTTTCTCCTAGTACTACTCCTATTTGATCTCCTCTAATAGTTTCCACTATAACATAATCACCCTTCTTATACTCGTCAACATTTTCAATAAAGAAAGGATATACTTTTTTTGTTTTTCTAAACCTTATGTTTACTATATTCATATTTACCTCTTTCTAAATCTTATTATTTTCTAAAAAACTATAGTATCCCTTATTAGAAATAATAATATGATCTGATAATCTTACATCAACAAAATTTAAAATATCTAATAACTTCTTGGTTAACTCAAAATCATCAAGAGATGGATTTACAACTCCACTAGGATGATTATGCACTACTATAATTGATTTTGCATTATATTTCAATATATTTTTTAATATTTCCCTAACATGGACTACACTTCTATCAACAGTTCCTAAAAAAATATTTTCATCTTTAATTAATATGTTTTTAGAATTAAAATAAAGAACCTTAAATACTTCTCTTTCCATGTCAATATATTCAAATTTCAAATAATTAATTAAATCTTCAAAACAACTTATTTTCTTTTCTTCTTCAAAACAATCACTAAAAAAAACATGTCTATATGTTAAATTTAATATTTCCAATAACTTTAAAGTTTTTTTGGAAAATAAATTCAAACCTTCTAAAACTAAAATATCCTCTCTTAAAACATTAGAAAGTTTCCCATATTTTTCTATTATTTCATTAGCTTGAATTTTAGCATTTTTCTTTTTATCAACAAATGCTATAATTTTTTCAAGTAATTCTATTTCACTCATTTATCCCCCTTGTGCTGCCCAGTATATTTTAGCATATATATATGTTAAAATCAAACTACAAAAAAAAGATGCCAATATAACTTGACACCTTATTTAATTATTTTTCATCTATTTTAAATGTAGATTCTTTTTTATCGAAAGTAAGTTTATAATCTCTTCCAGATTTTAATTCAACATCAAATGTTGTTTCACCTGTTGAAGTTGTAACTGTTTTATGTAATACTCCTGGTCTAGTCCATGAATATTCAGCAACTATTTCATTAGTTCCTGGTAAAGCATAGGCACCTTCTCCTGTTTCATCTGAAAAATGTGTTGCATATTCCCCATTAACTTTTATAATATTCATAGTATCTGTAACTATAAATCCACCACTTTTAGTAAAAATTTTTACAGCATTTGGATGTTTAGCTAAAAAATCCTCACCTTGTTTTTTTAATGACTTCTTATTCATGAAATGTGAAACCATTGAAAAGATTGCAAATAAAGATAGTATCCCTCCATAAAGTAACATCATATTTTTACTCATCTTTTTTTCCTCCTACTATTATTTTTTGTTTAACTCCAGTTAATTTTTCTATTTCAGCATACATAGTTTTAAATTGTATTAACCCTAATGGTGCACAATCAATAGTGTCTCCATTTATATGTAAATTCATATCATCTGCTGTGTTAGATTGTTTAATATTGTATGTAACTTCAGCACCTTTTAACTCATATTCTTTTACCAATTTATTTCTTTTATAAAATCTAAATTTAGTCCCTTCAACCTCAAATTTAATATCATCATAAAATACATTCATATATACTAATACCAGTGTAATAAATACACCTAAAGCTATACCCATTGTTTGGCTTAAAAAATATGTAGATAGTCCTCCAACAATAAGTCCACCAATTGGTGCACCTACTAGTGCCCATAACATTTTTAAAATACTTCTTTTATATACTGATTTCACTAGAAATCCCTCCTTAAAAATATCTTCTTAATATTATAACCCCCCTCGCTTTTTTTGTCAAGTGAATAAATGAATTTTGAAAATATGGTTTTTTTTTTTACTAAATAGACTTTTTTACTTAAGTATGGTAAAATTAATAATAAACATAAAGGTGGTGTATTAATGACAGATATAGAAATCGCACAAAGTTCAAAATTACTTCCTATAGAGGAAATTGCAAAAAAAATAGGTGTTGAAAAAGACATAGAATTTTATGGTAAGTACAAAGCTAAATTAAATCTAGATATCTTAGATAGACTAGAATCAAAAGCTAATGGTAAATTAATTTTAGTAACAGCTATTACTCCTACTCCATATGGAGAAGGTAAAACTACTGTTTCAGTTGGTTTAACTCAAGGTTTTAATAAACTTGGTTATTCATCTATTGCAGCTTTAAGAGAACCATCTCTAGGACCAGTATTTGGACTTAAAGGTGGAGCTACTGGTGGAGGTTATTCACAAGTATTACCAATGGAAGATATTAATCTTCATTTTACTGGTGATTTTCATGCCATAACTTCTGCAAATAACTTAATTGCAGCTATGTTAGATAATCACTTAAATAGAGGTAATGCTCTAGAAATAGATTTAAATAACATTTACTTTAAAAGAGTACTTGATATGAATGATAGAGCACTTAGAAGTATAACTGTAGGGCAAGGAAGTAAAATTAATGGTCCAGTTCATGATGCTTCATTTAAAATTACTGTTGCTAGTGAAATTATGGCTATATTATGTCTTGCAGAAAATTTACATGATTTAAAAGAAAAAATTGGTAACATTATTATTGCTAAAAATATACATGGTGATTTTATATATGTTAGAGATTTAAATGCACATGGTGCAGCTTCTGTCTTATTAAAAGAAGCTATCAAACCTAATCTTGTTCAAACTACAGAAAATACACCAGTTTTAATACATGGAGGACCATTTGCAAATATAGCTCATGGATGTAACTCAGTACTTGCTACAAAACTTGCACTTAAACTTTCAGATTATACTATAACTGAAGCAGGATTTGCAGCTGATTTAGGTGCTGAAAAATTCTTTGATATTAAATGTAGAAAAGCATCTATCACACCTGATATGGTAGTTATAGTTGCAACTGTAAGAGCACTTAAACATCACGGTAATGGAAACTTAGAATATGGACTTGAAAATCTTGATAAACATATAGAAAATATCAAAAAATTTAATTTACCTGTAATCGTAGCAATTAATAAATTTGCTGATGATACTCAAGAAGATTTAAATACTATAAAAGATTTTACTATAACTAAAGGTGTATTAGCAGTACCTGTTGAAATTCATGCAAAAGGTGGAGAAGGTGCTAAAGATTTAGTTAAAGAAATAGTTGAAGTATTAGACTACGTTGAAGAAATTCCTTCAGAAAGCGTTAATTCAGTTTTTGAATATTTATATACTCTAGATAAATCTATAGAAGAAAAAATAGAAACTATATGTAAAGAAATTTACGGTGCTAAAGATATAGAATATTCTGAATTAGCAATGGAGAAAATAAAATTATTCACTGAAAAAGGATTTTCAAATTTACCAATTTGTATGTCTAAAACTCCAGCATCAATTTCAGATGATCCTAAATTATTAGGAAAACCTGAAAACTTTACTTTCAAAGTAACTGATATTAATATATCTGCAGGTGCAGGTTTCTTAGTAGTAATGGCAGGAGATATAATGGATATGCCTGGATTACCTAAGGTTCCAGCAGCAGAACACATAGACATAGATGAAAAAGGAAATATAATAGGATTATCATAAAATTTAGCTGCATATCAATGCAGCTATTTTTATCTTGACTTAATCTATTTATGTGGTATACTAGATTAACGATATATATTTTTATAGAAAGGACGGTAAAAGATGAAAAATAACTTTTTTTCAGTTTTACAAAAAATCGGTAGAGCATTTATGCTACCTATAGCTGTACTTCCTATGGCAGGGATATTATTAGGAGTTGGAGGATCATTTACTAACCCAGTGTTAATTAACACATATAATTTAACTTTCCTTGCTCCAGGTACACCTATAAATTATTTAATGCAATTATTCTTTAATGTAGGATTATTTGTATTTGCAAACTTACCACTACTTTTCGCAGTAGGAGTTGCAATAGGTATGGCAAATAAAAACAAAGAAACTGCTGCACTTTCAGCTGTTTTAGGTTTCTTATTATTCCATACTATTATCAATACAATATTAACATTTAAAGGTATTACTCCTGATAAAGTTACTTATGACGCTTTACTTGCTAGTGGTTTAACAGAATCAGCAGCAAGAGGTACTGCCGCTTTATATGCAAGAGAATTAGGAATATTTACTCTACAAACAGGAGTATTTGGCGGTATAGTAACAGGTATTACTTCTGCATTAATTACTAATAAGTTTTCTGATAAAACTTTACCTGATTATTTAGCTTTCTTTAGTGGTAATAGATTAGTTCCAGTTATGACTATATTAATTTTCATACCTATAGCGGCTATAATTCCATTTATTTGGCCATCTATTTTCTTACTAATAGTTAAAGCTGGAGAATTATTTGCAGCTACAGGTGCAATAGGTACATTCTTCTATGGAACTACAATGAGATTACTAAATGTATTTGGATTACATCACGCTATTTATCCTTTATTCTGGTATACACAATTAGGTGGATACGAAGAAGTTGCTGGAACTATGATAGCTGGTGGACAAAATATTTTCTTTGCTCAACTTGCAGATCCAAGTATAAAACACTTCAGTGCAGCTGCTACTAAAACAATGACAGGTGGATTCCTACCTATGATGTTTGGTTTACCTGCTGCAGCATTAGCTATGTATCATACTGCTAAAAAAGAAAATAAAGGAGTAATTAAAGGTATATTATTATCTGCTGCACTAACTTCATTCTTAACAGGTATTACTGAGCCTATAGAATTTACATTCTTATTCGTTGCTCCTATACTTTATGTAATACATGCTGTTCTTGAAGGTCTAGCATATATGTTGATGTATGTATTAAACGTTGCTGTAGGTATTACATTCTCTCGTGGAATTATAGACTTTACATTCTTCGGTTTATTACAAGGTCCAGCTAAAACATCTTATCAATGGATATTAATATTAGGTCCTGTTTATGCAGTAGTATATTATTTCATATTTAAATACTTAATACTTAAATTCAACTTTGCTACACCAGGTAGAGAAGGTGGAGAAAATAAACTATATACAAGATCTGACTATAACGCTTCAAAAGAAGAAAAAAGTATTATAGATGAAATAGTACAAAACTTAGGTGGAGTAGAAAATATAGAAAACATAGATGCTTGTATTACTAGATTAAGAGTAACTGTTAAAGATCCAGAAATCGTAAGTAATGATGAAACATGGAAAGCATTACAAGCAAAAGGTGTAATAAGATCAGGAAATGGTGTACAATTGATTTATGGTACTCAAGCTGATATCTATAAAAATAAAATAAGAGACAAATATAAAATATAATTAAGTTGTGGCTTGGCCACAACTTTTTTATTACCATAAACTTTACTTTAACTAACCTTTTTGATATAATTAATGTATAAAAAATAGGAAAGGTTATCGATATGAAAAAGAAAATTACACTAGAAAATTTTAACGAAGTAAAACAAGTAAAACAAATTTCTACTATACTTTTAGGACTTCCTGAAGTTGATGATTTAGAAGCTGACTTAGACAATAATTCTATTACACTTTCTTTAAATACAGTTACATCAAATGAAATGATTAAATACTTTGTAAAATCAGCTAATTTTAATGTAGTTGATATTAAAGATGTGGAATAATTATGTTTTATGCATACTATATAGAAGAAGAAAAAAAATATGGAATAGTCAAAACATGGAATGAATGTCAAGCTCTTACTAAAGGTAAAAATGCAAGATACAAAAAATTTGAAAATAAAAATGATGCAACCAGTTGGCTAGAATCAGGTGCATTATATACTCCAAAATCTAAAGAAACTTCACAATTACATAAAGATGCAACATACTTTGATTCTGGTACAGGAAGAACTGGAACAGTAGAGGTTAAAGTATGTGATGTTTACGGTGATTCACTTCTACCCTTCATTATGCCTAAAGATAAAATTAATAGATATGGCAACTATTTCTTAAGTGAAAATAGAACAAATAATTTCGGTGAATTAACTGCTTTATTTATTGCACTTAAATATTCAATTAAATATAATATAAAAAAAATATGTGGAGATTCAAAATTAATTATAGATTTTTGGTCTATAGGTAGATATAACGAAGAAAAAATAGACAAAGATACTATTGATTTAATAGAAAAGGTAGTTAAACTAAGAAAAGAATTTGAAAAAATAGGCGGAGAAATTCTACATGTCTCTGGTGATATAAATCCAGCAGATCTTGGATTTCATAAATAAGAAAGGAATAAAAATGGAAAACATTACTTTAGATGAATTAGGAAACTATAGCCTAACAAATTTAAGAAAACTTGCTAAAGAACATAAAATTGAAGGTTATTCTACTATACCAAAAATGGAATTACTTAACAGATTATGCTACAGTCTTGCCACTGAACAAGGACTAATTTACTCATATGGAGAACTAGATATAATAAATGATGTATATGGTTTTTTAAGAAATACACCACAAAATATTGATGTATATGTTTCAAATTCTCAAATAAAAAAATTTGGATTAAGACAAGGTGATGTAATAGTAGGTGAAGTTAGAAAACCTCTAAATGATGAAAAAAACTTTGGATTATTAAAGTTAATTTATGTAAATGGTGAAAAAGGAGAACTTAGTCGTCAAAGACCTATGTTTGATGATTTAATTCCATCATATCCTATAGAAAGATTAGAACTAGGGGAAGGTAGTATTTCATCAAGAATTATTGATTTAATAGCTCCTATAGGGAAAGGACAAAGAGGCCTAATAGTTGCTCCTCCAAAAGCTGGAAAAACTACTATACTGTCTGATTTAGCAAATGATATTTTAAAGTATAATAAAGATGTTCAGGTTTGGATCATTTTAATAGATGAAAGACCAGAAGAAGTTACAGATATAAAAGAAAATGTAAAAAATGCAGAAATTTTTGCTGCAACATTTGATGAAAATACGTCAGTACATTTAAGTGTAACTGAAAAGGTTTTAGAAGCTGCCAAAAGAGAAATTGAAAAAGGAAATAACATAGTAATATTAATGGATAGTTTAACAAGACTTGCAAGATCATATAATATTGAAATGCCATCTAGTGGTAAACTTTTATCAGGTGGTATAGACCCTAAATCTTTATACATGCCTAAGAAATTCTTAGGAGCTGCGAGAAAAATTAGAGGTGGAGGAAGTCTTACTATACTTGCAACTGCATTAATAGAAACTGGTAGTCGTATGGATGAAGTAATATTTGAAGAATTTAAGGGTACTGGAAATATGGAATTAGTTTTAGATAGAGCATTACAACAATTAAGATTATTCCCAGCAGTAGATATATTAAAAAGTGGAACAAGAAAAGAAGAATTACTTTATTCTAAAAGAGAATTTGAGGCAATACTTAAATTAAGAAAGTTTATTTTAAAATTAAATGAAGCAGAAGCTCTTAAATTTTTAATGGATTTAATAAAAAGATATTCTAGCAATAGAGACCTACTTGAAAATATTGATTATGAATTAAAATTATAAGTTGACAAACATTCAATAGTAGTGTAAAATTTAACTATATATAATTTCTAGGAGGACGAAAATATGTCAAAAACAGTAACAATTATTAACGAAACTGGAATACATACAAGACCAGGGTCTGTTATAGTTAAAAAAGCTAAAGAATTCAAAGAAGATGGTACACAAATTATGTTATCATACAACGGAAAAGAAGCAAAAGCTGATTCTTTAGTAAAAATATTATCTTTAGGTATTAAAAAAGATGCTGAAGTTGTTGTATCTGCTGAAGGACCAAGTGCAGAAAAAGCAGTTGAAGAAATGGCTGAATTATTATCAACACTAGTAGATTAATAAATATTAAAATGCGTTGACAAAAATCAACGCATTTTTATTTTAACAAACTTTTTAAATATCTAAATATTTTTTCCTCTTCCATATCATTAATATAGTATACATCCTCTTCACCATTTATATATCCAAATAACAAATATGCAGCAAAGGTATTTGCCTCTTTCTCTAGATATGATGAAGCATTAATAAAATTCTCTTTAAATTCTATAGCATCGTCTCCATGTAAAAATGCATGCCCTAATTCATGTGAAAGTACCATTTTTTCCATAAATTCTGATAACTCTTCATTAATTGCAATAAACTTTCTATCACCAATTTTTTTAAAAAAACCTTTTATATTACCCAAATCTCTATATAATACTTCTATATTAGCTTTTTTTGCAATAATATATGGATCATTAGTTCTATAAGTCTCTACCATTTCATTTACTATGTCTTTTATCACTATTATTCTCCGTTTTTATTTATATAATACTTTTTATTAATATTTTTGTCAATAAAAAATCCCCTTTCGGGGATTTATATATAAATTAAAGAAAGAAAAATATCAAAATTATAAACTTATGTTTTCTTCTGTTT
>NZ_LOHX01000298.1 GCF_001559775.1 Streptobacillus felis
TGAAAATACTTAGTAATAGGGAAGATAGGTAGTTGCCAAACTTTTTTTAAAATTATATGACTTTGTAGCTCAGTCGGTTAGAGCATCTGACTGTTAATCAGAGGGTCGAAGGTTCGAGTCCTTCCAAGGTCGCCATTTAGTTTAGTGACAATAGCCACAGGGATACACCTAGTAACATTTCGAACCTAGAAGTTAAGTCTGTGCACGCCAAAGATACTTAGTAATAGGGAAAATAGGTAGTTGCTAAACTTTTTTATTTAGAGTACTTTAAGTGCTCTTTTTTTTTGCTTGACAAAAGTTATATATTGTTGTAGTATATAAATATATCTAATTAGATATATTTAAGGAGAACATATGAAAATAGAATTAGGAATATCTACATTTGGTGAAACAACAAAATTAGAAGAAAGTGGCATTATACTTTCTCATGATCAAAGAATAAGAAACTTAGTAGAAGAAATAGAACTTGCTGATAAAGTTGGATTAGATGTATATGGTATAGGAGAACATCATAGAGATGATTTTGCAGTATCTAATCCAGAGATAGTATTAGCTGCTGGTGCTGTTAATACAAAAAACATTAAACTTACTAGTGCTGTAACAGTACTTTCATCAGCAGATCCTATTAGAATATATCAAAACTTTTCTACAGTTGATGCATTGTCTAGTGGTAGAGCTGAAATCATGGTTGGTAGAGGTTCGTTTATTGAATCATTCCCATTATTTGGTTATGACTTAGATGATTATGAAACTTTATTTACAGAAAAATTAGATATGTTACTTGAAATAAAGGATAATGAAATACTTAATTGGCCAGGGGGTAGACATACACCTAAAGTAGATGGTAAAGGTGTTTATCCTAGAGCTAAAAACCTTGATGTTTGGGTAGGTACTGGTGGAAGTTTAAATTCTACTACAGATATTGCCCTTAGAGGACTTCCTATAGCTTATGCAATATTAGGTGGTGGTATATCTGGATTTAAGAAAATTATTAACCTATATAGAAGTGTTGGTTTAAGAGCTAATCATCCTATAGAGAATCTTAAAGTTGCTGCTCATTCTTGGGGATATATAGAAAGAAATAAGGAAGAGGCAATAAATAAATACTATTATCCTACTAAATTAGTTATGGATAGAATAGCTAAAGAAAGATCACATTGGAGTGAATTAACTTGGGATAAATATATGCATATGGTAAGTGATGATGGAGTTATGTTTGTAGGTGATCCTGAAACAGTAGCTAAAAAGATAATTAGAATGATAGAAGAATTAGGATTAAATAGATTCTTATTACATCTACCACTAGGTTCTATGAAACATGAGGATATATTAGAATGTATAAGACTATTTGGAGAAGAAGTTGCACCAAAAGTTAGAGAATATTTTAAAGATAGATAATTTGTCTATCTTTTTTTATTTACTACTTGACATCTAATATTATACAGTGTATAATATTGCATATAGAATAATAGGAGGTAAAATATGCAAATTAGTAGTGATATTTTAGATTTCTGTGTTTTATCCTGTTTATGTAAAGAAGACTTATATGGATATATTTTAACTCAAAAGGTACAAGAGAAAATAAAGATAAGTGAATCAACACTTTATCCTGTACTTAGAAGATTACAAAAAAAAGAGTTTTTAGAAACATATGATAGTTCCTTTCAAGGTAGAAATAGGAGATATTACAAAATAACTGAAATGGGCAAAGAAGAACTTATTAAATTTATAGATGAATGGAAAACGTTAAAAAATGAAATTGATTTATTTATAGAGGAGGCTGGATTAAATGACTAAAAGAGAATTTATGAGAAATTTAGATAATTATTTAAAAGATTTAGATTATTCTGATAAAAAATCAGTTTTTGATTATTATGAAGAATACTTTGCAGATTTAAATATAGAAGAAAATGACAATATACCAGAAGACATGGATCCTAAAAAGATTTCAAGGGATATATTGATGGAATTTGGGATTAATACTGAAAAAAAGGGTAAACAAAAAGGTTCTTTAACTTCAATATTACTTTTCCTTGGAGGAATAATTACAGCCCCAATAGCTATACCAGTAATCCTATTTTTAATAATATTCATACCTTTAATACTATTTTTAGTATTAGGAGCAATAGCTTTACCTTTTTATATAATTTGGGCAATAATCACAGCACCATTTAAGTTTGTAGGTTTAGGTATAGGTAGTTCATTTTTTATGGGTACAGTTGGATTAATATTTTTAGCTATAGGATTAATGATAATATTTGTACCTATACTTGTTTCAATACTTAAGTTGGTATTTACACTTATTTCTAATATTTTAATGAAAATATATGCTTCTGTAACAGATAAAGAATACAAAAAATATTCATATAGCAAGGAAGATATAGAAATAGAATTTGAAGATAGTGCATATGAATATGAACATATAGACAAGATAGTATTAAATGATATTTTTGGTAAGGTAGAGATAAGAAAAGGTAATAAAAATAGTGTTAGATTAAGTGATACTAGTAATAGTATATTGTTAGAGAAGATATATATGGATGGAGTACTTAATTTAAGTATGGATGGAAAGAATGAAACAAATATATTAAATGATTTTCCAAGACTTTTAATAGAATATAGGGAGAAAGATCTTGATGTAGATGTAGAAAATATTTTTGGTAAATTAAAATATGAATATCCTGAATCTGGAACATTAAATGTTGAATCTATAATGGGTAAATTACAAATAGATTTAGGTAATGGAGAAGATGTAAATTTAAATGTAAAAAATAAGCTAGGTAAAGTAAAAATATATAGCAGAATAAATCAGTATACTGGTTCTAATAAGATAATTAATGTATCTTCGTTATTAGGTAAAGTTGAGATATTTTAAAAGGAGAAAGGAGATGTATGATACAGTTTAATAACTAACTATATCATACAAGTAATATATGAAAATAATAAAAAGAATAATAATAGGATTAATATTTATAGGAATAGGATTATTTTTATTAGGAAATAATGTACTTAAGTTAGAAAGATATGTTAAGGATAATAAGGAAATATTTAAGATAGAAGAAAAGGTAAATGAGGAAATAGAGGTAATAGAACAAATAGAAGTAGAAAATTTTGCAGGTATAATAGATATAGAAAAAGGAACTAAAAATTCTATAAAAATAGAAGAGAATTATGATAACTTAAACTTTTCATTTGAAACTGGAATACTTAAAATATATACTAAGGATGATAAGGTAGTAAAGAATAATAAGACTTTAGTTAAAATAACATATACAGAAGATAAAATGGATATAAATGTAGAGAATATGGCTGGTATTATGACTATAGATGCTCCTATGGAAGCTCTATTAAACTTTGAAAATATAGCGGGTAAAATAAAAGTAAATGTTGAAAAAGATGTTAAAGTAGATTCGGATAATGTATTAGGTAAAGTAGTTATTGATGCAGATAATAACGAGGATTCAACATTGAATATAACTATGGAAAATATAGTTGGAGAAATAATAATAAATAAAAAATAGGCATATCATTGATATGCCGAGAGTATTGAAATAAGTCTGTAAATTGAAAAAAATATAATTTTTAGTAAGAGTCTCTTATGGTATAATATATCAAGGAGGCTTTTGTTATGAATGAAGAAAAAAAAGTAAGAAGAACAAAAAGAATTAGAGAAATGGAAGAAACAGCTTTCGATAAGGCTGCAAAACTTTTAATTGAAAATGGAGATTTAAAAACCATTACAGATATCGAAGATGCATTAAAGAAGATGCTTGGTTCAACAATTAAAAATATGCTAGAAGCAGAATTTGAGCATCATATTCAAACTCCAT
>NZ_LOHX01000299.1 GCF_001559775.1 Streptobacillus felis
AATTTATGAAAAAATTTGATTTAAATACAATAACAAAAGAAGAGTGGTTAGATTGGATATATGAATATCATTATGATGTGAAAGAATTAGAAGAATGGATAAGAATGGGAAGTTTTATTTAAAATTATATTTATAAATTGTTGTATTAATGGATACAGCTTATAAAAAAATGGTGAAATTAATACAGGTGAAGTAAAGAGATAATTAACTTAGAAAAAGATAATCTTTTAGATATTCCTAGAGATGCTAAGGTTGTTAGTGATAGTTTAATAAAAGATTTTGCAAGTAGTGTTTGGTCAACTATAAAAGAGAATGCTCCTGTAGGACTGATAACAATGGATGTTTATGTAAGTGCAAAAACTTTAGGAAAATTTGTATTAAAAGGTGCTAAAATCACAGAATGACAAGCAGTTGTATTAACGGTATCGGTTATAGATGGATCAGATGAAATTAATAAATATGTAAGTTGTGGTACTATATATGGAGATGGAGATATATTATTGAAAAAATTTTTAGACGATGATGTATATAGGGTATTTAAAGGAATTGCAACTTTTGTAGTAGTGACACAAATTGGTAAAGATATATTGTTGAAATAAAAAATGGGGAAATAATAGAATTTGGTAAAAAGATTACAGATATAAATGAAGTAAAAGAAGTTTTCTCAAGGTTAAAAGAAAGTGGGGAAAAACAATAAATAAAGGAAAAGATTTAGTTAAAAGTGTTACAAAATCAGATGAATTATTGGATACAGGTAATATATTTTTAAAATTAAAAAAGATAAATAGAAGAATTAACTAAAATTGCAATAGATGTAAAGGAAATAAATCTAGGAATAAAAGTTGATGGAACTGTATCTACAGGACTGAAAATATAGAATGCCTTAGGAAATAATCTGGGAAGAACATTTAAAACATTTGATCATTATGATGTAACTGCTAAAAAAGCCACAAGTGTAAAAACTGTGTATTTAGAAGGTGCAAAACATATAAAACAGAAAAAGGTACGTATAATGTTTTAAAGAAATATATTGATGAGATAAATAATTTCATTCAGGATAGTAAAAATGGTAAAATTCGAATAAAAAAATTAGAAAAATTGTTAAAATATAAAAGAGAGGAGAAAAAGGTATGACTAATGTATATGTTTGGCTTGGGTTATTTATAACTTTCATATTAATTGAAATTGCTACATATAATTTAGTGACTATATGGCTTGCATTTTCTGCATTAATTGTATCAATATTAAGTATTTGGTTTGATAACCCACCACTTCAGATATTTATTTTCGCAGTATTAGTAGTAATATTCTTGCTATATACTAGACCTATATTAAATAAGTACTTTATCAAAGATAAATTTCATTCAGACTTTAAAGGACATAAGGTAGTAATTGTTGATAAAGAAAATGGAACATATATAGTTAAATTTAAAGATAGTAAATGGACTGCTATCTCAAATGAAGAATTTAATACTGGTGATGTTGCATATATTGAAGCTTTTGAAGGTAATAAAATATTAATAAAAAAATAGAAAGAGGTATAAATTATGATTATTGTATTTGGAATAATATTATTAATTTTTGCAGCTATTGCAATTTCTGGGGTAAGAATAGTTCCAGAATCTTATGTATATGTTATTGAAAGATTAGGTAAATATTCACAAACTTTAGAATCAGGATTAAGCTTTATTAATCCTTTTGTTGATAGGGTTTCTAAAAGAGTTACATTGAAAGAACAAGTAGTAGATTTTGACCCACAAGGTGTTATTACTAAAGACAATGCAACTATGCAAATAGATACAGTAGTTTATTTTCAAATTACTGATCCTAAATTATTCACTTATGGAGTAGAAAGACCTATAGCAGCTATAGAAAATCTTACAGCAACTACATTAAGAAATATTATAGGGGACATGACTGTAGACCAAACATTAACAAGTAGAGATGTAATTAACTCTAAAATGAGAATGGAACTTGATGAGGCTACAGATCCATGGGGAATTAAAGTAAACCGTGTGGAGTTAAAAAGTATAATACCTCCTACAGAAATAAGAATAGCAATGGAAAAAGAAATGAAGGCAGAGCGTGAAAAAAGAGCTAAAATACTTGAAGCTCAAGCTCAAAAAGAAAGTGCTATTCTAGTTGCTGAAGGAGAAAAAACAGCAGCAATATTAAGAGCAGAAGCTAAAAAAGAAGTAAGCATAAAAGAAGCTGAAGGTAGAGCAAAAGCTATAATTGCTTTAAAAGAAGCAGAAGCAGATGGAATTAAAATATTAAATTCAGCTTCTCCTAGTAAAGAAATACTTGCATTAAGATCACTTGAAAGTTTAGAAAAAGTATCACAAGGTGAAGCAACTAAGATATTTATTCCTAGCGAATTACAAAATTTAACTTCACTACTTGCAGGTATAAGAGAAATAAAATAGTTAGGATGATATAATGTTAAAAGATTTAAGTAAAAAAGAAAGAATAATTTTTGTATGTTATATTATAGGTGCTTTTTTAGTGTCACAATTTATAGCTGGTTTCGTTTTTGGTGTGGTATCAGCTCTAAAAAATGATGGTAATTTAGATACTTATTCTATATTAATACTTTCAAATTTAATAAATATATTTTTTATAAGATATATATTTTATAGATATAAGATTAATATCTTTGCTGAGAAAAAAAATAAATTATTAGAAATAATAGCAGTAATAGTGATTTCAGCATTGTTTAATATCTTGTTAGGTATTGTAACGTCGTATTTTGAACTAAGTACTAGTAACCAAGAAGCATTGGAAGTAATTATGCAGGGTAAAAGTATTATTTACCTTATTATAGGTAGTGCAGTTATAGTTCCTATTGCTGAAGAGTTGTTGTTTAGAGGTGTTTTTGCTAACCTATTTAGTAATAGAAAAATTAATTTTATACTATCAGTTTTACTTTTTGCATTAATACATGGTCCTAAAAATGTTGTGGAATTTATACCATATTTTTTAATGGGTATATTATTTACCGGAACATATTTTTATACAGGATCTATAAAGCTTGCAATGCTATCTCACATGGTAAATAATTTTTTAGCTATGTTGTCATTTTACTTTAAGAATTAGGATGGGAAAATTATGAACAAATTAGAACAAATTTTTGAAAAGTTAGAAATAGATGGTCTTTTACTTACAGACTATTACAATAAAAGATATTTTACAGGATTTACAGGTAGTACTGGAATTGCATTAGTTACTAAGAAAAATAAGTACTTTATTTCAGATTTTAGATATACTGAACAAGCAACTAAACAAGTTTCAGAATATGGATTTACATTTATTGAAGATAATGCAAGAAACTATAATAAATTAGTTGAACTTGCAAAAGTAGACGGTGTTACTAAATTAGGAATAGATAATTTATCACTTTCATATTCTGAGTTTGAAGCAATTAGTGAAGCTTTTTCTTTTGCTAAATTAATTAAATCATCAAATGAATTAGTAGCTTCAAGAAGAATAAAAACTCCAGAAGAAATTGAAAAAATAAGAAAAGCAATAAAAATAAGTGAAGAAGCTTTACTTGAAACCATACCTCAAATTAAAGAAGGAATGACAGAAATAGAAGTTGCAGCTATATTAGAATATAACCAAAGAAAAAGAGGTGCAAGTGGAACTTCATTTGATACTATAGTTGCAAGTGGATATAGGTCAGCTATGCCCCATGGGGTTGCAAGTGAAAAAAAAATAGAAAAAGAAGAATTCATAACTATAGATTATGGTTGCTACTATGATGGTTATGCAAGTGATATTACAAGAACTATTTATTTTGGAGAAAACATAGAACCTAGAATGTTAGAAATTTATGAAAAAGTTAGAAAATCTAATGAATTAGGTATTGAACTTATAAAAGCAGGTAAAACAGGTAAAGAAATAGATGCAGCTGTTAGAGAATTTATGGGAGATGATGCAAAATACTTTGGTCATTCATTAGGACATAGTTTTGGGTTAGAAGTACATGAAGTTCCTATGCTTTCTATGAGAGATGAAACAAAATTAGAAGCAGGAATGACAGTTACTGTAGAACCAGGAATTTATGTTTCAGGTTATGCAGGTGTTAGAATAGAAGATGATATAGTAGTAACAGAAAATGGACATGAAGTTTTAACAAGTTTAGATAAGAAATTAATTATGGTATATAATAAGTAAGGTAGGTAGAATATGGAATTTGATAAATATGATATAGATTATTTAAACAAGTCTACAGATGATTATTTAATATTTGTAAGAAATAATTTAGAAACTATAAAAAACCTTTACTTAGAATTATACAATTATTCTATACCAAGAGATGATAGTATATTAATATATGGTGAAAATGATATAGTGAGTAGAAAAATAAAGAAATTAGAAAATGACGAATTTTTAAAATATGAATCACTACTAAAAAAAGATCTTATAGATGTACTAAAAAGTAATGGTATATATGTAATAGATAAAGAAAAAAAACAAATGATAAATTAAAATAAAAGAAGCCTCAGGCTTCTTTTATTATACAATTAATCTAATTCTACATTTCCAGTATATAATTGATAGTAAGTTCCATGTTGTTTTATTAAGTCATGGTGATTTCCACGTTCAATTATTTTACCATTTTCTAATACTATTATAGCATCACTATTTCTAATAGTTGAAAGTCTATGTGCTATAACAAATACAGTACGGCCTTTCATTAAATTATCCATACCGTTTTGAACTATTCTTTCAGTTCTTGTATCTATATTTGAAGTAGCTTCATCAAGTATTAATACAGGGGGATCTGCTATAGCAGCACGAGCTATTGCTATTAACTGTCTTTGTCCTACTGAAAGTTCTTCAGCATTAGTTGTAAGAACAGTATCATATCCATTAGGTAACATATGTATGAAAGAATCAGCATGTGCAAGTTTTGCAGCTGCATAAACTTCTTCATCAGTTGCATCTAATTTACCATATCTAATATTTTCCATTATAGTACCTGTGAATAGTTTAGTATCCTGTAATACTATACCTAATGATTTACGTAGATCATCTTTTTTAATATCTTTTATATTAATACCATCATAAGTAATAGTTCCATCATTAATTTCATAGAATCTATTTATTAGGTTAGTTATAGTAGTTTTACCAGCACCTGTAGCACCAACGAAGGCTAATTTTTGTCCAGGTTTAGCATAAAGTGTTAAGTTATCTAATATAACTTTATCTTCGTTATATCCAAAAGTCATATTTTCAAATCTAACTTCACCTTTTAATTCAGTTAAGTTACCATTTTCATCACGCCAAGCCCAGTGTCTACATTCTTCGCCTTGTTCTTCAAGTACATTTTTATCGTTATAACATGCATTTACTAGAGTAATCTTACCTTCATCAACTTCAGGAGTTTCATCAAGTAAGTTAAATATTCTTTCTGCACCAGCTAAAGCCATAAGTATAGAGTTAAATTGCATAGCCATTTGCATAAATGGTTGAGTGAAACTCTTAGTAAATTGTAAATATGAAACTAAGATACCTACAGTTAATCCACCTAGATTATTTACATAAAGTAATCCACCTAGTATTGCAGTAAGAACAAATTGTAGATTTCCCATATTACCTATTACAGGAGCCATTAAGTTTGCAAATATGTTTGCACGAGAAGATGCTGTAAATAATTCTTCATTTAATTTATCAAATTCTTCTTTAGCTATTTTTTCGTGGTTGAATACTTTTATTACTTTTTGACCACTCATACTTTCTTCTATATATCCTGTAACATTTGCAATATTTTTTTGTTGCATACCAAAGTATTTTCCAGTATTTTTTCCTATAGTTTTAGTAATGAATATTAAGCTTACTACCATAAGAATAGATAAAATTGATAGTAGAGGTGCTAGTAATATCATAGAAATAAATGACCCTACGATTATTATAGTTGACGAAATAACAGTTGGTATAGCACCATTAATCATATGTCTTAGTGATTCAGTATCATTAGTAAATACACTCATAATATTACCAGTATTATTTTTATCAAAATATTTAATAGGTAAAGTCTGCATATGTCTAAATGATATATCTCTTATTCTTTTTAAAGTACCTTGAGTTATCTTAACCATAAGTAATGTATATGTAAGTGTTGCAAGTGCACCAGTTAAAAATATAGCAGCAAGGAATCCTATCATCTTATACATATATATAAAATTAGGATTTGCATTACCTATTAAAGGAGTAATATAGTCATCTACTATATATCTTAATGAAAGTGAGACAGAAATTGATGCAAGTGAACTAATTACTATTGCAAAAAGTACTACTATCATTTCTTTTTTGTAATATTTAAAGATAAAAGACATTAATCTACCTAAAGTTTTTTTAGTATTTTTAGGTCTTCTACTTTTTGTATTAGTTTCTTTACTCATTTTCTTCATCTCCTTTCACCTGAGAGTTATATATTTCTTGATAAATTGTATTGTTTTTAAGTAATTCACTAGGTGTTCCAATACCATTTATTTCACCATCTTCAAGTACTATAACTATGTCAGCATCTTCTACTGAAGAGATTCTTTGAGCTATAATTATTTTAGTAGTGTTAGGTATTTGATCAAAGAAAGCTTTTTTGATTAAACTTTCTGTTTTAGTATCTACAGCACTAGTTGAATCATCTAGTATTAATATTTTAGGTTCTTTTAATAAGGCTCTTGCAATACATAATCTTTGTTTTTGACCTCCAGAAACATTGTTTCCACCTTGGTCTATCTTTGTTTGATATCCATCAGTGAAGTTAGTAATAAATGTATCTGCCTGTGCTAATTTACATACTCTAATTACATCTTCTAAAGTAGCATCAGGATTACCCCATTTAATATTTTCTTCTATAGTCCCTGAGAATAGTTGATTTTTTTGTAATACCATAGCAACATTATCTCTAAGTACTTCCATATCGTAGTCTCTAACATCAATACCAGCAACTTTTACTGATCCCTTAGTTACATCATAAAGTCTTGGTATTAGTTGAACTAAAGTTGATTTTGCACTACCTGTTGATCCTAAGATACCAACTGTTTGACCTGATTTAATGTTAAAATTAATATTTTTAAGTGCAAGGTTACCATTGTTACCTGAATAACTGAAATATACATTTTCAAATGAAATATTACCATTATCAATAGTTTTAATATTTTCTTCCTTATTATACATATCAGGTTCTTCATTTAATATCTCTGAAATTCTATTAATAGCCGCTTCAGATATTAATAGCATTACAAATACAAATGATATCATCATTAAGGCCATAAGAATTTGTATAGAATATACTATTACTGAAGTTAATTCTCCAGTTTGCATATTTCCAAATACTATACTTTTTCCACCTATTATTAGTATAAGTATTATTACAGTGTATACTGTAAATTGCATTACAAATGAGTTAAGTGATGCAAATCCTTCTGCTTTTGAGAAAAGCCTAAAAATAGAATTTGATGTATCTGAGAATTTATCTATTTCGAAATCCTCTCTTACATAAGCTTTAACAACACGAGAAGCATTAACATTTTCTTGAACTTTTCTATTTAACACATCATACTCTTTAAAAGATTTTACAAAGTATGGGTATGCATTACTAATAATTAAGTAAAATGCTAAAGCTAAAAATGGTATGACTCCTATAAATATTTTTGAAATATTTGGATTTATAGTAAATATCATAATTAAAGACATTATTAACATTATTATAGTTCTAACAAATAGTCTTATACTCATCATAAATGCCATTTGAACATTAGATATATCATTAGTCATACGAGTTACAAGACTTGATGTAGAGAATTTATCAATGTTTTTAAATGAAAAATCCTGTATTTTATAAAATATATCGTGTCTTAAATTTTTAGCAAATCCAGAACCTGCTATTGCTGCCATTCTACCTGACAATATACCTAATAAAAGTGCTAAAGCAGCTAATATTATTAAGATTATACCCTTTTTAATAATATATGGCATATCTCCATTTTTTATACCTACATCAATAATTTTAGACATTTGTAGAGGTATTAATACTTCAGTAAAAACCTCTAGTATCATAAATACAGGAGCAAGTATAGTTTCTTTTTTGTATTCTCTTATAGAATTTAAGATTTTTAATTTCATTCATTTTCTCCTTTTTTTAAATTTTCATTCATTTTAAGCAAAGTATTGTTAAAAATATCTATTTCTTTAACAGAAATATCAGCAACTAACATATTTTCGATTTTTGCTATATTTTTTAATATTTCTTCTCTAATTTTTATAGACTTTTCTGTCATCTTAATTATTTTAATCCTCTGATCTTTATCTGATGAAACTCTAGTAATTAATTCATCTTTTTCAAATGATTTTAATATTTCAGATACGGTAGATTTACTAAGTGAAAAATGATTTTCTATTTCTTTTTGACATATATCTTTTTTGTCACTTAAAAGTACTATATATTTTAATATATATTTTTGTAGATTGTTCAGATTAAAATTTGAAAAATTAAGACTGTATTTTTCTAATCTCTTAAAAAGAGTAATTAATGAATTGATTGTATTGCTTTTCATATTACCATCCTTTTTTAATAAAAAATAGTTCATATCCGAACTAATAGATACATTATATAGATAAAAAAGAGAAAAGTCAATTAAAAAAATGAAAAAATAATTGACAAAGTAAAATTATTATTGTATAATTACTATTGTCATTGGGAGATATGCCTAGGTAGCTCAGTTGGCTAGAGCATGCGGTTCATACCCGCAGGGTCGAAGGTTCGAATCCTTTCTTAGGCACCATTTATTTAAAATAATAAAAATAGATAAAATGCTGTAGTTTTCTACAGCTTTTTTTTATCTAAAGATAAATAATTTTTTCACTTCTTTCTTGATACTTGACCATTTATGTTGTAAAATTTGTTGGACAAATAGGAGGTAATTATGAAAAAAATATTATTAACTGCAGTATCGCTTTATTCAGTATTATCATTTTCTAAAACTACAGGATATATAAATGCTGATGTACAACCTGGATTTAAGGGAATGCAAAAATATAGAAATGAAAAAGAAGATCTTTATTTTGGTGAAGCAAAAATTGATATGGGTATATATCTAGACTCAAATAAAGATAATATGATTTTTGCAAATGGAAGAATAGCTCAAGATAGTAGACCAGATAGAGAAGTAGATGGATTTATTGGGGCTTTTACAAAAAATGATATAGATGAAAACACTAAAGTAAGTGTTAAAGGTCTATATAGACTACCACAAAGTTTTTATATAGGTGCTTTTGATATTAAAAGATATACAGCTGAAAACCCTAGAGAAACTATTGTAAGATATTTAAAAGATAATGGTGAGTTAGAAGGGTATGTATATATTAAAACAGTTTGACTTGAACGTAGAAGTCATATAACCTATATTCTAGATACAATAATAAGATAATTGATCCAAGACTTGTAGCATTAAAAGATTATGCAAAAAAAGCCTTATATGATAATGGATATATTTTAGAGGATAAAGATACAATTTTATTATCTGCAAATTTAGAAGGTAAAGTAAAAAATACTAAATATTTAGCAGGGGCTATATATAATAGTGAAGATTTTAAAGATTATACTCATAGATTAGATACAAGATTTAAAACAGAAACAGAGTTTAAAAAAGCTGATTTAATAACGGATGTTAAATATAAATTGGGGAATTTTGAAAAATTAGAAATTCATCCAGATAGAGGATTCTTATACGAAATAAGAAGCAATAACCTATACAATGCTGGAACTCTTTCAGCAGAAATTGGAGTTAAATCAGATAGATTAGCTAATAACTTAAAAAATAGTAATATGTTAAAATTTGAAGCAGTTAATATTTTACCTAGAGTTGAAAATAATTTGAAAAAACATGATTTTAGATTGAGTTTAAATAATAATTTTGACTATAAAGTAAACGAAAATTTAAATTTAATGACAGACTTAAACTATAAAGCAGATATTTTAAGTGTTAAAGAAAATGAAGTAGAAAAAGGGTTAATAAGTCATTATCCAGAACTAGACTTTAAACTAGATTACAAAAAAGATAATCTTGAATTAAAAGCAAATGTATATGATAAAGTACTTATAGATATTAATTTAGAAACTAAAAAATCTAGAGTTAACAATCATCTATTAGTTGACACTTCATTAGGATATAAAATAAATAAAATATTTAAATTTAATGCTATGTTTAGAGATGTATACTTAACTGATTCCCATAGAAAATTAGAAGATGATTTAGGTATTTTCAACCCTGATAATGAATATGAAAGAAAAAGATTTGTACAAAGTAATGCAATGATAACTGGTGCAGGTATATTAGCGGAAACAGAAGTAGGTAAATTTAAATTTAAGAATAATCTTGATGTAAGATATAGATTTGACTATCTAGGAAAAGAAACGTATCGTCCATTTGAAACAGAAGATAATAGCCCTATAGTGCACCATGTATTTGCATGGAGTGAAAATTCTATTAATGTAAAAGTAACTGATGAACTAAACTTAAAAGCTAATTTAGATATATACTTTAGAAATAGAAATGATGCAAAATATAGAATAATACCATCTGAAAATTGGGAAGAAAAAGAATATATCGATAAAGAAATACTTCCAGGGTTTGAAACAATTAATTATGCTTTAGTTTTCACAGGATTTGGAATAGACTATAACACAAATAAGGTTAAATTTATAAATGATACTAAGCTTATTATTTCTCCTATATATGTTGTTGATAAAAAACCAGAATTTGAAGAATTAATTTTTAGAACTAAAAACTACCTAGATTATAAAATAAATAATATAGTAGAATTAAATGCAGGATTAGATTTAGAATATGTAAACCATGGAATTGCAACCACTTACGTACTTAAAAGAGTAGTTCTTAATCAAGGATACTTAGAAAAAAATAGATTAATTGACCATTATAAAGATGACTATTATGCTATGGGAGATTTTGATCACCAAAGCGAATTTGAATATTGGTGGGGTACAGGTAAATATGATTCTGTAGATAAAACAGTATTAATTACTCCTAGTTTAGGATTAACTATTAATACATTTGATAATAGATTAAAGATAAAACCATCAATTTTTGCAACAGTTCATATAGGTAATATGGATGATAAGACTGTAGTATCAAGATATGATGCTAGAGGAATATTGAAATTTGAATATGTATGGTAAAAAAGGGGCTGTTCCGAAATAAACAGTCTAAATAAACAAAAAAAGCCAGAAATAAAGCTGGCTTTTTTTGAACTAAAAACACGCATAAACATTGATAAAATCACTGTTTTATGGTATAATTAGTTATGCTAAAAATACAATTAAATAGTATCACAAACACAAAAGAAAATCAACTTTTTGAAGTAAATAATTAC
>NZ_LOHX01000300.1 GCF_001559775.1 Streptobacillus felis
AATATTAAATTTTTATATAAAAAATATTGATTTAGTAGGATATGAAAGAAAAAAAGATGAATATATTAAATCAGAATCAAACTTTTTTTTATCAAAAACTATACTACTAGCATTAAAAGGAAGTTGGGAAGATGTCATAAGAAGAGCAGATATATATTTAAATAATCCGTCGAAATCATCGTATCATAAGTATAAGTATATAGAATTTGAATATTTAAAATCATTAGCATTAAGAGATGAAATAAAAATGAGAGAATGTATAGATAAAATGCTTGAAAAGAAGGTAGCTAAAAAAATGTTGAATGATATGAGTACTGCATTTGACTTTTATTTGCATATATTTGTAATAATGTATGCTAAGATAGCAATGTATCATGGAATAGATTTGGGTATAGATCATGAGATAGCCCCAAAAGAATTGATAGATATAACTCCAGCTAAAGAATATCCAGAACCATATGAATTTATGAAAAAATTTAATTTAAATACAATAACAAAAGAAGAGTGGTTAGATTGGATATATGAATATCATCCTGATATTAATAGATTGAAAAAAAGTATAGAGCTAGGGTATTTTGTTTAAGATTATATTTATAAATTGTTATATTAATGGATACAGCTTATAAAAAAATGGTGAAATTAATACAGGTATATCAATGAGTAAATAAGCTATAAAATAACTTGTAAGAGAGATGTAATTGAAAGATTTAAATGTATTTGATAAGATAACAAAAGAAAATGTAGATTTATTACTAGAAGAGTTAACTAACTTAGAAAAAGATAATCTTTTAGATATTCCTAGAGATGCTAAGGTTGTTAGCGATAATTTAATAAAAGAATTTTCTAAAAAAGTTTGCTCAATGATAAAATAAAATGTTCCTGCTGGATTAATAACAGTGATTATTTATTTGAAAACTTTAGTGAAATATGTGTTTAAAGAAGCAAATTTTAAATCAAGTTAAGCAGTAGTATTAACACTGTCAATTATAGGTGGATTAGATGAAGTTAATAAATATGTAAGTTGTGGTATTATATATGTATATTGTGATACAATATAAAAAAATATGAGATGATGTATATAGTCTAAAGGAGTTACAACTTTTGTTGGTGTAACACAAGTTTATAAGATATATATACGGTAGCTATAAAAGACATTAAAAATAGGAATTGGGGAAAAATCACAGATATAAATGAAAAGAAATTATTTATTTCTAGTTTGAAAGAAATTGTATGAAAAGCTTTAAATCAAGCTAAAGATTTTGTTAAAAATATTTCAAATTCGGATTAGGAATTGGATGTAGGTAATATATTTTAAAAAAAGAGAAATATAGGTATGTAGTGGAATAATAAATTTTTAAAACAAAGTAACGTTTATGATTATCAAATTAATAAAATAATGATAGTATATATCTAAATGGTTAGAGTTTATTAATATTAATTTTTACAACAAAATAGAAAGGAAGGTATGAGAATATATATCATACCAAATGATTATGAAAAAAGCATTTTTTAGTGGAATTAATGGAATAGGTATGAGTGGACTTGCACTAATACTTAAAGAATTAGGATATGAAGTATCTGGTTCAGATATTGCATATAAGGAAATAAGTAAGAAATTAGAAGATAATGGGATAAAAGTATATGTTGAACAAAAAAGAGGAAATGTTGAAGGTAAGGATATAGATCTATATGTATATTCAACAGCAATTAAAGAAAATAATCCTGAATATATGTATATGGTAGAAAAAAATATAAAAATGGTAAGAAGGGGTGAATTACTTGCAGAAATTATGGATAAATTACCGTTAGGGATTGCAGTAGCTGGAACTCACGGTAAAACAACAACTTCATCACTTGCAACAGTAGCCTTTTTAGATAATGATCCATATGTTGCAGTAGGAGGTATAGTACCAGAAATAGGCTCTAATTCTAGGGTAGGTAATTCAGAATATTTTATAGCAGAAGCAGATGAAAGCGATAATTCCTTCTTGTATATGCATCCATTTTATTCTATAATAACTAATATAGAGGCAGATCACCTTGAATTTCATGGTAGTTTAGAAAATATTAAGAGATCATTTGGTAAGTTCATAGACCAAACAAGAAAAATGGTTCTAGCTTGTTATGATTGTGAAGAAATTAGAAGTTATGAAAATGATAAAATAGTATTTTATTCAGTTTATGAAGAAAATAAGGATAAGGTTAGAATATATGCAAAAAACATTCATAGTATAGATGGTAAAACATATTTTGATGTAGTTAAAAATGGAGAAGAATTAGGTACATTTAAATTATCAATTCCAGGTGTGCATAATGTATCAAATGCATTAGCAGTAATATATATAGCGCATGAAGAAAAATTAGATATGGATAAGGTTAAGGATAGAATAGAAGGTTTTAAAGGAGCTAATAGAAGATACCAAGTAATATTTGAAAAAGAATTTAAGGTTATTGATGATTATGCTCATCATCCAACAGAAATAAAGGCAACTATTAATGCTGCTAAAATGAATGAAAAGAAAGAAATAGTAGTAATATTTGAACCTCATAGATATTCAAGAACTAAATTCTTTTTAAATGAATTTGCAGAAAGTTTATCTCTTGCAGATAAAGTCTATCTTTTACCTATATATTCAGCAAGTGAAGAAAATATATATGATGTAAGTTCAGAAGATTTAGCTAAATTAGTAGGAGAACATTCTAAAGTATATGAAAAAGATGAGTTAACAAATATATTATTAGAAGAAGATAAAAAAGGAAAGGTATACATATTTATGGGTGCAGGTAGTGTTTCAGCATACGGACATAAATTTGTAGAAATGGTAAAATAAATGAGAATATTAAGAGATGTAAGTATAAAAGAATACTCTAATATGAAGGTTGGGGGAACAGCAAAAGAATTAATATTTATACATGATAAAAATGAATTAAAAGAAATATATGATACTAGAGATAGAATATACCTAATAGGTAATGGTACTAACACTTTAATATCAGATGGATATTTAGATATATCTTTTGTTACATTAAAAGAGATGAAAGATATAGTAATAGAAAAGAAAGAAGATGAATACGCCTTAGTTAGAGCTTACTCAGGTGTTGATTTTAATGACTTCATTAAATTTATGGAAGAAAATAATTTATCTGGTATAGAGAATATGTCAGGTATACCGGGTAGTTTTGGTGGGATTACTAATATGAACGCTGGTGCATATGGTACTGAAATATTTGATGTAATAGAAGAAGTTGAAGTTTTTGATCCAAAAGAAGGAATAAAAATACTTAAAAAAGAAAATATGGACTTTAGATATAGAGGGACAGAAATAAAAGATAATAAATGGGTAGTAGTTTCTACTTTACTTAAATTAACTTATGGTTTTGATAAGGAAGCCAGCCAAGACAAGTACAACCAAAGAAAAACTAAGCATCCTTTAAATTATCCTAATTTAGGTTCAACATTTAAAAATCCTAAGGGGACTTTTGCTGCACAATTAATATCAGACTGTGGTTTAAAAGAATTTAAAGTAGGAGATGCACAAGTTTCGCCTGTACATCCTAACTTCATTACTAATTTAGGTAATGCTAAATTTAGTGATATACAAGAAATACTTAAACATGTAAAAGAAGTAGTAAATGAAAAAACAGGTATAATGCTTGAAACAGAGATAATAATAGTGGAGTAATGATGGGAGTAAAAATATATACAGCTCCTATGGCTGGTGTAACAGATTATACATTCAGAAAAATAGTAGAGGAATTTAAACCAGACCTTACTTTCACTGAAATGGTTAGTGTTAATCAATTAACATATACTGAAGTATCTAAAATCTTAAGGTTAAGAGAAAATAACGGAGTACAGCTTTTTGGTAAGGATATAGAACTAATGCAAAAAGCAGCTAAATATGTTGAATCTATGGGAGTTAGTGAGATAAATTTAAATTGTGGATGTCCTATGAAGAAAATTGTTAATTCTGGTCATGGTTCTGCTTTAATAAAAGATCCTAAAAAAATAGAGGAAATATTAATTGCATTAAAAGAAGTTCTTAAACCAACAACTAATCTTTCTTTAAAGATAAGAGTTGGTTATGATAAGCCTGAAAACTATTTAGAAATAGCTAAAATTGCAGAAAAATTAAGATGTTCACATATAACGATACATGGAAGAACAAGGGAACAAAAATATACAGGTAGTGCAGATTGGAACTATATTAAAGAAGTAAAAGATAATGTAAATATTAAAGTTATAGGTAATGGAGATATATTTGATGCAAGAGATGCTGTAGAAAAAATAAAATATTCTAAAGTAGATGGTATAATGCTTGCAAGAGGTATACTTGGAAATCCTTGGTTAATAAGTCAAATAAGAGAATTACTTGAATTTGGAGAAATAAAAACTGTAGTAAATGACTTAGATAGAGTAAATATGGCTATAAGACATGTAAGTGAATATGCAAAAGATAATGATGAAATATATTATCCTGATATTAGAAAATATATTATGTATTATCTTGAAAAAATAGAGGGACTAGATGAAATTAAAAAATTAATTAATCAAAGTATTTCATATAAAGAAACTATAGACTTATTAAATAAAATAAAGTAGATTTTTGTAAAGAAAAAAACTTGACAACTTTCCTTATTTAGTATAAAATAAGGAATGTATCACATTGATTGAAATAAAAGAAAGGAAAATAATATAATGAAAAGAACATATCAACCAAATAAAAGAAAAAGAAAAATGGATCACGGATTCAGATTAAGAATGAAAACTAAGAGTGGAAGAAACGTTCTTAAGAGAAGAAGAGCAAAAGGAAGAGCAAAATTATCAGCATAACCGGTGACAATTGATTACACCGGTTTTTTTTAAAAGCATGGAGTAAAGTATGGAAAAGTTGAGAAAAAATAAAGAATTTAATAGGGTGTATAATAAAGGTAAAAAGCTATCTGGCAAATTTGTCCTAATTTTTGAATGTAATGCTAAAAAACAAAAATTGGGTTTTGTAGCCAGTAAAAAAACTGGAAATTCCGTTTATAGATCTAGAGCTAAAAGATTGCTTAGAGAAGCGGCTAGATTAAATATAGAACTATTTAGAGATGATAAAGAATATGTTCTTGTTGCAAAAAGCATATTCAAAGATAAAATGAAAGAAATAAAATATCAAGACATAGATTTTGATTTAAAAAGAATATTAAGGAAGAATAAAAATGAAAAGAATATTAATAGGCCTAATTAATTTTTACCAAAAAAACATTTCTAAACACACACCTAGAGTTTGTAGATTTTATCCAACTTGTTCTGAGTATTCTAAGCAAGCTATCATTAAATATGGAGCTTTAAAAGGTTCATATTTAGCTATAAAAAGAATATTAAAATGCCATCCTTTTCATCCCGGTGGAAATGATCCGTTAGTATAGAAAGGAATATTATGACATTAGGAATTTTTTTAGCACCACAATGGTTAGTTAATGCTGCCGTAAAATTATTATCATTAATATATAGTGTTGTTGGTAACTACGGTATAGCAATAATAATTACTACGTTTTTAGTAAGGTTAATACTTATGCCTTTAACATTAAAGCAAGAAAAATCTATGAAAAGAATGAGAGAAATTCAGCCTAAGATAGATGCTTTAAAAGAAAAGTATAAAGATGATAAACAAATGTTAAATCAAAAGACTATGGAACTTTATCAAAAAGAGCAAGTAAACCCAGCAGGAGGATGTTTACCTATATTAATACAATTACCGGTATTCATCGCCCTATATCAAGCATTTATAACTAATGCTTTACCACAAGATGCTACATTTTTATGGTTTAATTTAAGTAAACCTGATTCACTATTTACTATAGGTGGATTTTCAGTTAATTTATTACCACTTTTAACTACAGGACTTACTTTTATTCAACAAAAATTAATGCAAGCTAAGACTCAAAATACAAATAGTGATGATCCTATGGCAAGTAGTATGCAAACAATGATGTATGTTATGCCTATTATGATGTTATTCATATTCTATAAAATGCCATCAGGACTTAATCTATATTACTTTGTAAATACTTTATTATCAGTATTACAACAATTCTATGTAATGAATAGGAGAGATATGTAATGTTAGGACAAGTATTACGTTCAAGTAGTGAAGAAGAATTAAGAGAGAAAATAAGAGATTTAATTACTTTAGCTGATGATGAAACTGTAGAAATTAAAGAATTAAAGAAACCATTTAAATTTTTATTCTTTAGTAAACAAGGTGAATATTTAGTAAAAATAGTTAAAAAGAGTGAAAAAACAGAAAAAATTGAAAAGAAAGAAAAACACGAAAAACCAGTAAAAAAAGAACATGTAAAAAAACAAAATGTTAAAAAAGAAAAACCTGTAGAAAAAAAAGTTGAACAAAATCCTGTAAAACATTCAGTTGAAAAAGATAAGATTAAAGATAGACTAAATGTAATAATTAAGGAGTTTTTAGCAGTATCTAATTTAAATATTAGTATTAAAGAAATTACTTCTAAGGATAATGTATATAAGGTGGAACTTACTGGAGAAGAAATAAGATATATTATAGGTGAGAAAGGAATTTCTTTATCATCTTTAGAATATTTATTAATGTCATTAGAGGAATTTAAAAATATTAAAGTATTTATAGATTCTAATAACTACAAAGAAAAAAGAGAAAGCATTTTAAGAGAGTTAGCACAAAAAACAGCTAAAACTGTTATGAAGACACAGAGAAAAGTTAAATTAAATCCTATGCCTTCAAGAGAAAGAAAGATAATACATGAAGAAATTAGTAAAATACCAGGATTAGAGACTATCAGTGTTGGTGTAGAACCAAAAAGATGCTTAATAATTAAATTAAAAAATAAAAAATAGTATAAGCCCTGTTATCAGGGCTTTTAATATGTTAGGAGGGAAAATGTTTTTTGATACAATAGCAGCTATATCTACTGCAAGAGGTGAATCAGGTATAGGTATAGTAAGAATATCAGGAGATGAAGCTTTTAAAATATTAGATGAAATATTTGTTCCATTTAGTAAGAATAAAGACCTAGGAAACTATAAATTAAACTATGGATATATATATGATGATGGAAAAGCTATAGATGAGGTATTGGTTAGTAGAATGAAAGGACCACGTTCATACACTACTGAAGATATAGTAGAAATAAATTGCCATGGTGGATATTATACTACAAAAAAAATATTAGAAGTTGTACTTAAAAAAGGTGCAAGAATGGCAGAAATAGGTGAATTTACTAAAAGGGCATTTATGAATGGTAGAATAGATTTATCACAAGCAGAAGCTGTAATAGATATTATTCATGGGAAAACTGAAAAATCTGTATCATTATCATTAGATCAATTAAAAGGTAGTTTAAGAGATCAAATTAAAGAATTTAAAGAAGCTTTTTTAGATATTACAGCACATGTTAATGTAGTTATGGATTATCCTGAAGAAGGTATAGATGATCCACTTCCTTTAGAATTAAGAAAGAAGTTAGAAGAGGTATATAGAAAAGCGGATATATTAATTTCTTCATATGATAAAGGTAAGAAAATAAAGGAAGGGATAAAAACAGTAATAGTAGGTAAACCTAATGTTGGAAAATCAACACTGCTTAATACCTTATTACAGGAAGAAAGAGCTATAGTTACATCTGTTCCAGGAACTACAAGAGATGTTATAGAAGAAATAATTAATATTAAAGGCATACCTTTAGTTTTAGTAGATACAGCAGGTATAAGAGAAACTGATGACATAGTTGAAAATATAGGGGTTAAGAAAAGTTTAGAATTTATTGAAATTGCAGATTTAGTATTATTAGTACTTGATAATTCTAGAGAACTTGAAGAAGAAGATGTTAAAGTAATAGAAAAAATAATTTCTTTAGAAAAGCAATATATAGTTTTACTTAATAAGATAGATTTAGAGAAAAAATTAGATATTTCTAAATATGATTTAAAAAATATAGTTGAGATTTCGGCTCAAAATAATATTAATATGGATAAGATGGAAAATGAAATTTATGAATTCATTACAGATAATGAAATAGATGATAGTTCAGAGAAACTTATACTTACAAATATTAGACATAAAACAGCTTTAGAAAAAACTAAAGATTCAATAAAAAATATATTTGAAACTATAGATATGGGTATGCCTCTTGACCTTATTTCAGTAGATTTAAAAGAAGGTTTAGATTCTTTATCTGAAATAACAGGTGAAATTACATCTGAGGATATACTTGATCATATTTTCGCTAAATTTTGCGTAGGTAAATAATATAGGTAGACAAATCATACAATAATGTTGTATAATAAATTGAATAACTATACAATTATGCAATAATATGAAAGAGGTAAAATGAAAGCACATATTATAAAATTACTATTATTAATATCTTTTGTGTATGTTATTTTCTTATTTATTGAAAGTGATTTCTTTTTAGTAAAAAAAGTAAATGTTGAAGGAAATATTTCTTTAGTCAAGGAAGATATTTCTAGTAAATTTGATAAATTAAAAGGAGAAAAAATATTTTCACTTGATTTATCTGAAATGAGAAATAGATTAGAAGAAGATGTAAGAATTGAAAGTGTAAATATTTCAAGAAAATTTCCAGATACTATTAATGTTAATATAGAAGAAAGAATACCTATAGGTATTATTTCAAAAAACAACAAATATTACTATATTGATAAAAACTTAAACATTTTTGCTTACTATAAAGAGGTAAAGGAAGATAACTTGCCTATAATAGATTTAAAAGAAGAAAATGTAGAAGATATAAAAGAATTGCTATCAAATGTATTAAATACTAAAATATATAATATAATTTCTGAAATATATCAAGAAAAAGATATGTATGTACTTACATTACTTGATGGGACTGATGTTTATACATATAAAGAAATAGATTCTAAAAAGTATGAAATTGCATATAATATATATATAGAAGAAATTAAAGAAAATCACTTAGAATATATAGATTTAAGGTTTAAAGATATTGCAGTAAAATAAAAAATGGAGGAATGATATGGAAGGTAATTTCAATAATAACTATAACGGTTATCAACAACAACAAGTATATATGAACAACATGCAACACCAGGCAGTAAATGCAAATGTACAAGGTGCAAAAATAAGTATAATAGGTGTTGGAGGCGGTGGAGGAAATGCCGTTGACTACATGAAAGAATATAATATTGAAGGTGTTCAATATATTGCTATAAATACAGATTTTCAAGATTTAGAAAAAAAAGCAGCAGATATTAAATTTTCTATAGGTACTTTAGGTGCAGGTGGAGATCCATCTGTAGCAAGAGCAGCTGCTGATGAAATGAGAAATGAAATTAAAAAAATTATTCAAGGTCAAGATATGATATTCATTACTGCTGGTATGGGTGGAGGAACTGGAACAGGTGCATCTCCTATAGTTGCAGAAATTGCAAGAGAATTAAATATATTAACTATAGCTGTTGTTACGACTCCATTTAAGTTTGAAGGACCAAGAAGAAGAACTAATGCTGAAAATGGTATTAATGAACTTAAAAAACATGTTGATACTTTAATAGTAATACCTAATGACAAGTTATTAACATATAAAACTTCTACTAATAAAGTTAGAAGTATGTTCTTAGCTCCAAATGAAGTATTATTTAGATCTGTTAAAGGTATAGCTGAAGTAATTACTAAAGAAGGGTTAATAAATATAGATTTCGCTGACGTTAAATATGTTATGAAAGATGCTGGGGAAGCTGTAGTTGGATTAGGTATAGCTGAACAAGGAAAAGAAGCATCAGTTGCAGTTAGAGAAGCTATAGAAAGCCCATTATTAGATAGAAATATTAAAGGTGCTAAGAAATTATTATTAAATATTACAATTTCACCAGAAGCTCCATTTGAAGACTTCCACAAAATTGTTGATGAAGTTACAGCATATTCTGAAAATCCAGATTTAGATGTAATGTTAGGTGTAATGACAGATGAGTCTACTACAGATACTAGAGTAACTATAGTTGCTACAGGATTTGATAATAAGATAGAATCAGTTGCATCAACTGTTGAAGTTATTAGAGAAAGTGAAAATCATACTGAAGAAAATAGTGTAAAAGAACAATCATTCGTATTTCCTAGATTTGATGACTAATTTATAGTAAAAAAAATCCCTTATAAAGGGAGTTTTTGAAAATATATAATGTTATTAGGACTTTACTTTGAAAACATTTTAACACAAATTTTAAAGTTTTAACTGAGATAAGAATAATAATCTTAAAAAAGCTAGAAATGCTCCTATTTCTTCTAGTGCATATTTTAATAAGCTTAGACCAGGAGATAGTGTAGATTTATCTAAAATTTCAAAATATGCCATAAATGATGTTGAAAACTCATTTATGAAGAAAAAAGTAAGTGGTGGAACTACAAATTGGGATAAGTCAATCACAGAAATATTGATGTCATTAGATGTTAGTTTTAATCCTATAAAGAATTTATCTTTAGGATATCATTTTAGTGCACCATTAATATTTAATGGAAAAGATATACACGGATTCTACATAAGAAATGGGTTAAGTGCTACATTGAAGTTTTAGGTAGTATAAAATAGGAGGAGTAACTATGAATGATAAATTAATAAAATTTTTAGTTGAAGCAAAAAAAGTTACATATGCTGGAAGTGGTGTAAAAACCACTCCTACAAGATTTAAATCTAATGATTATGAATATATTCAAGATAATAAAATATATCATGATACATATTTTGGAGGATCAAACTTTATAGGTGAAGAAATAGTATATGTAAATGAAATACCTTTTTGGGCAATGAACTATATAGGCCGTGTAACAGGAGATAATTTTAAAATTGATTTTCTAAAAGAAGCTTTAAAAAATACAAGTTTAGAAATGCCATATAGGGGTCCAGGTTCATTTAAAAAAGATGAATATGAATATATATGTGAAGTTAATGGTGATATTAATTGGTTTCAAGGAAAAGAAATAATAATGTATAATAATGAAGAAATATATGAAAGTTTTTTTCATGGTGGATTAATAAAATAAAATTTCCTCTTGAAAACTCCTTATCTTTATTGTATAATAATAAAAATGTTAAGGAATAAAAATTTTAGGAGGAATTAATATGACTGAAAAATTTTTAAAAGAGAAAAAATTTAGATCGCTGGTTACAGGAGATGATTTTACAGTTCCTGAATTAGTTGATTTATTAAATTTAGCAAGTGATATTTATAGAGAACCGAATAATTTTTCTAATTTATGTAATGGAAAAGTTTTAGGTTCTCTTTTTTTTGAGCCTTCAACAAGAACTAGACTTTCTTTTGAAGCTGCTATGGTAAGACTTGGAGGTTCATATATTAATATACCTGAACCTAAGGGTTCTAGTGTTATGAAGGGTGAAAGCTTAGCTGATACTATAAGAACTGTTGCTGCATATGCAGATATTATAGCTATGAGACATCCTTTAGAAGGTTCAGCTGAAGTTGCAAGACAGAATTCATCAGTTCCATTTATTAATGCAGGTGATGGAGGACATCAACATCCTACACAAACACTTACAGATTTATTAACTATTAAAGAAACTAAACATACTTTAGAAAATCTTACTATAGGTTTATGTGGTGACTTAAAATTTGGTAGAACTGTACATTCACTTGTAAAGACTATATCAAAATTCCCTAATAATAAGTTTATATTCATTTCTCCTGTAGAACTTGAAATCCCTGAATATATAAAAATGGATTTAAAGAAGAGAAATATAGAGTTTGTAGAAGTAAGAAATTTAGAAGATATTATGGATAAATTAGACATACTTTACATGACTCGTGTTCAAAGAGAAAGATTCTTTAATGAAGCAGATTATATGAGACTTAAAGATACATATATTTTAGATAACAAAAAGTTAGAAAATGCAAAAGAAGACTTAATTATACTTCATCCACTTCCAAGGGTAAATGAAATAGCTGTAGAAGTAGATAAAGATCCTAGAGCTAAATATTTTGAACAAGTAAGATTTGGTATGATAGTTAGAATGGCACTAATATTAAGATTATTGGAGGTAAGATAATGTTAAATATAAATAGTATAAGTAAAGGTATAGTAATAGACCATATAAAAACTGGATTAGGTTATGAAATATTTAAATTATTAGAACTTGATAAAGCTAAATTTAGAGTTGCTTTAATTATGAATGCTGAGTCTAAGAAAAATGGTAAAAAAGATATGATAAAAATAGAAAATAATATAGATATAGACTTTTCTATTTTAGGATTAATAGATCCTAATGTAACTGTAAATATTATAGAAAATGAAAATATAAAAGAAAAAATAAAAATAAAATTACCAGAAAAAGTTGAAGAATATATAAAATGTAAAAATCCTCGTTGCATTACTATGCATGAGAATATTAAAAATGAATTTACATTAGTAGATGAAAAAGAAGGAACATATAAGTGTCATTATTGTGATCATTTTCAAACAGTTGGAGGTAAATAATGCTTTTATTAAAAAATGCTAGAGTAGTAGATGCAAATACTGATGAAAAATTAGATATTTTAATAGAAAATGGTAAAATCAAAAAAGTTGAAAAAGAAATTAATTTAGAAAATGTTAAAGTAATAGATTTAAGTGAATATACTGTAATGCCAGCTTTTGTTGAAATGCATGCACATTTTAGAGATCCTGGATTTACATATAAAGAAGATCTTTATACTGGTTCACTTGCAGCACTTCGTGGAGGATATACTACGGTTAATATGATGGCTAATACTAATCCTATAGTATCTACACCAGAAGTTTATGAAGATATTATGAAAAGAGGAAGAGAACTAGATTTAATAGACTTATTTCAAGTAGTTTCAGTAACAGAAAATTTTGATGGTGTAAATTTAGTAGATTATTCTAAATTTGATACACCTACTCTTTCAGATGACGGTAAGGGGATTACTACTAGTTATGTCCTATATGAAGCATTAAAAAAAGCAAAGGAACATAATAAATTAATATTAATACACGCTGAAGATGCCAATATTTCTAAAATTGATTATAGATTAGGTGAAGACTTAGAAACTATAAGAGATATAGAAATTGCAAAAGCACTTAATACTAGATTACATTTTTGCCATGTAAGTACAGTAGGATCTATAGAAGCTATAGAAAGAGCTAAAAAAGAAGGTTATCCAATTACATGTGAAGTAGCACCACATCATATTTCACTTTATGACTTAGAGTATAAAGTGCATCCACCTATTAGAAAAAAAGTTGATGTTGATAGATTAATTAAGGCTATAAAAGATGGTGTAGTTGATACTATAGCAACAGATCATGCTCCACATTCACCTGAAGACAAGGCAAAAGGAGCTCCAGGTATGGTTGGTTTAGAGAGTGCATTTTGTATAAGTTATACAGTATTAGTTAAAGAAAATGGACTTGATATTAAGAGACTTTCAAGTTTAATGTCTAAATTTGGAGCAGAAACTTTAGGAGTAAACAAAGGTTTAATAAAAGAAGGATACAATGCTGATTTAGTAGTAGTTGATTTAGATAAAAAAGTTAAAATTGAAGCAGAAAAATTAGTATCAAAAAGTAAAAATACACCATTTGATCAAAAAGAATTTTATGGTGAAATAAAAGCAACATTTAAAGATGGAATAATAAAATATGGAGAAGATAATTTATGATAATAGATAAGTTATACGATGTTGTAAAAGAAAAAGGATTTGTATGTTTAGGACTTGATTCACATTTAGATTATGTACCTAAATATATTAAAGAAAAATATGAAAGTGTAGAAGATATACTTTTTAACTTCAATAAAGAGATTATAGATGCAACTAAAGACATTTGTGGAGTATACAAGCTACAAATTGCATATTATGAAGCAAATGGTATAGAAGGTTTAAAAGCGTATATTAAAACTATGAAATATTTAAAAGAACTTGATTTAATATCTATAGGTGATATTAAAAGAGGAGATATAGCTGCAACAGCAAAAGAATATGCTAGAGCCCATTTTGAAGGTGAGTTTGAAGCAGATTTCATTACTATAAATCCATATATGGGTCTTGATACCATTGAAGCATATTTACCTTATTTAGAAAAAGGAAATAAAGGTATATTTGTACTACTTAGAACATCTAATCCTGGTGCAAAGGATGTAGAATGCTTAATTACAGATGGTGAAGAACTTTTCTATAATCTAGGAGATAGATTAAAAGAAATAGGAGAAAAATATATAGGTAAATGTGGATATAGTCCTTTAGGATTAGTGGTAGGGTCTACTCATAGTGAAGAAGCTATAAAAATTAGAGAAAGATTTAATAATTCATTCTTCCTATTACCAGGTTATGGAGCACAAGGTGGGAAGGCAGAAAATGTAAGAAAATATTTAAATGACTTTAATGGTGGTGTAGTTAATTCTTCAAGAGGTATTATCACTAACTATACTAAGTATGAAGATGGTGAAGAGAAGTTTAGGGAATATACAAGAGAAGCTGTAATAAAAATGTTAGAAGATATTAGAGGTGTATAATAATGAGTGAAAAAGTTGTATTAGAATTATTAAAAGAAAGTGAAGCTTTACTTGAAGGACATTTTTTATTATCTTCAGGTAGACATAGTGACAGATATGTTCAATGTGCAAAAGTTACTATGTATCCAGATAGAGCTGAAAAAATATGTGAAATAATTAAAGAAAAATTAGATAAGGATAATGTAAAAGTAGATGCAGTAGTAGGTCCTGCTATGGGTGGTATAGTAATAAGTTATGAACTTGGTAGAGTTATTAAAGCAAGATGTATGTTTACAGAAAGAGAAAATGATTTAATGACATTAAGAAGAGGATTTTTTGTTAATCCTGGAGAAAAAATATTAATAGTTGAAGATGTAGTTACAACAGGTAAATCATCACTTGAAACTATAAAGGTCTTAGAGGAGTTAGGAGCTGAAGTGGTAGGTATAGCATCAATAGTTGATAGAACAGGAGATAATATTAAACTGGATTACCCTCTATATTCAGCTATAAAATTAGAGGTAAAAAGTTATGAAAATCATAGCTGTCCAATATGTGAAGAAGGTAAATTACCTTTAGTAAAACCAGGTAGTAGAAAAAAAATTTAAATATGTAAAATTTTGCTAAAAAATACAATAAAAATATATTGACATGTATAGTAAAATATAGTATTATTAATTCAATTTATAATAATAGGAGGTACAACAGAATTGAACAAAAAAATTTTTAAAACATTATTATGTTTGGGATTATTAACATCAGTATTTGCTGTTACAAATTATGCACAAAACAACACTAATGCAGAAGAAAGATATATAATTGGTGTAGACAATGATGAAAATACTGGTGCAGATAGTTATGGAAGAGCTGGAGATAACAAAGAATCAAGATTCTATAAAAATCCAGATTATTTCAACTTAAAAAATGATGATACATTAGTTATCATAGAGAAGTTTAAAACAATGCAACAAACTACAGAGTGGTCTTGTGGTAATGTTACTGCTTTAATGGTTTTAGAAAACATGGGTATTAAGAATGAATTTACAGAAATGGCTATAGCTGAGTCTATGAAGTCTTCAACAGATTTAGATACACCTAATGCTAAACCAGGAAGTGCAGATAATTTCGGAGAATTTGGGACAGACGTAGAACAAATGTTTGAATTTTTTAGTGCAGTTAAAGGTGTAAAGGTTTATGAAACTAACTATATAAGTGATCCTAAGACAGAAGATCTTTATTCAAATAAAGATCTAGTACCAGAAGCTGATTTTGGGAATATTAAGAGAAAATTCCATAATGTAAGTCTTTATGCAAGTGAAAATGACCCTAATACAGATAAATGGGTAGAAGATGCAAAAGATTCATATTTCGTAAAATGGTTAACAGGACATTTAAAAGAAAATAGACCTATAATGGTTGAATGGGTAGACTGGAATGGTCACTGGCAAGCTATAATAGGATATGATAATAATGGGACTCCAGGAATAGGAGATGACACATTAATATTTGCAGATCCTTATGATACAAGTGATCATATGCAAGATGGATACTATGTATATCCTCTTGAAAGATGGTTCTACATGTGGCATGATAGAAGTATTGCTAAAAAACCATTACAATTGCAACCTTACATAGTTGTAGGAAAAGAATAATAGATAAATATATAGAAACTTTCAGGAAACTGAAAGTTTCTTCTAGTTTAAAATAAAGAAAAAAATGGTATAATATTAATAAAAAAAGGAGTTATATGAATAAGATATTAAATAAGTTAAAAGGATTAATAAACTATCCTGTAACAGCAATGTGGTCATTAGCTTTAATAATTTACATAAATACATTTAATGAAGAGAGTACCCTATTGTCTTTTATATTTATTGGATTAATAGCTACAGGACTTGGATATACAATATTTGAGAATCAAAAGTATATACACTTAAAAGTATTTGCTGTATCATCTTTTTATTCTTTAATATCATATTTGATAATAGGAGTAAATAAATTTAATGTAAGAAACCAAAAAATGATAGTAGGAATTATTGGTGTTATGCTATTTATATTTTTTGCTAAATTGCTTAGAGAGGGTTTGAATTTTAATAATATTTTTGTAAATTTTATCATTCATTTAGGATTAGGTGTATTTTCAACTTTACTATATGCCATTTTGGTATTTGTAATAAATGAATTGTTTAATATAAATATAAAGATGGATATAGTTATATCTATTTGGATAGTAATATTTACTGTAATTTTTAGTTTATTTTTTTCAACTAGAAAAAAAATAGAATCGAAAATATTAAATAATATTTTTTCAGCTTTTGTAATAGCATTTTTAGTAATATTATATATGGGACTATTTTCAAAGGAACAAAGTTTAATCATGCATTTAATATTATGGCTTGGATATTTAATGGCAGGTCTTAATACAGTAATAAAGAAAAAATATGTATCTATATTAACTATACCTTTAGTAATATATATGATATATATTTCAATAAAACAAATTAGTATTTATGATGTTACAGAGAATAGATACTTTATACTAACATTTGGTATATTCCTATTATGTGTTTTATTATTACAATTAATTAATGACATAGAAACAGTCAATTACTCTAAGGCATTTGCTTTGTTTATAGCTATGGTTTTCTTTTTTCCATATATAAATGCATTTGATTTGACTGAAAGAAGAATGATAAACAATTTTAAAAGGCTGTATGCTTTAGAAAATATAAATGAAAAAGATAAATATAGTTTAAATTCATATTACTACTATTTAAAATATAGGGATATTGAATTTGATGAGTTAAATAAATATGCTGTAGAAGAAGAAAAATTAATTGACAATAATCTTTATGAAACCTACTATTATGGACCTGGAAATGTTAAAAAGGATATGGGGCCTTTAAAGTATATTCAAGATGATGTAAATGACCAAAAAGAATATATAGTAAATATTAAAGGTAGGGATGTAAATATATTAGAATTGATAGAAAAAGAAAAATTTGAAAATGACACATTTATTATTTACCCTATAAGATATAGTATAGATAAGAATAAGGTAAATAATAATTATTTTGGAAATTTTGAAATACTTATAGAAGAAAAATAACTCGGAAAAATCCGAGTTATTTTTTCTTATTACTTCTTAATTCGTGTTCTATATGTAATTTAGGTTTTGCATTTTCTGGAATGTTGTATTCTGAATCCATAACCTTCATTATTTCTTTAATTAGAACTTCTGCTCCAACTTCATTAACATGTACTTTATCTTTTCTAAAGTATTCAGGATGACCTTTAGATAAAGAATTCCAATCTATAATAGTAATATCATCATATTTATTCTTAGCTTCTTTTAGTACACTATTTACTCCATTGTTCCATTTTCTTGGAACATTGATATTAATAAAGAAAAGGTTTGCTTTACTAAACTTATTTCTAATAGATTCAAGTTGTTCTAAAGTTATAGGCCCATTAGTTCCAAGCATTATTACTACATTTGAATCAGGACTATTGTATTTTTTATACTTATTAGCAAGTTCGATAGCATCAAAGAAGAATCTTCCTGTTTGTGCATCAACTTCAAGTATAGGCAATACTTTTGCCCAAGCATATGCAATATTTATTCCTAGAGAGTCACCTAACATAAGAACTCTATTTATTTTTTGTTTTGTTTCAACTGCTACTTCTTCCTCAACTTTAGGCTTTTCTATTTCAACATTAATTTTATCTACATTTAAATCAAGAGATTGAAGTCCAACTTCTTTTTCATCTATTAATCTATAGCTCCATAATTCTAGATCCATACCAGAAAGTGATATAGATGAGAATACAAATAGTAATAAGGCTGCCATAGATACAGCACTATTTTCAAAATATTTCTTAAATCCATTCTTTCTTATAGGTTCTTCTATAAAGTGGAAAGATAAAATTGATATTAAAAATGTTATTGCAATTCTTAACATTGCATTATTAAAGTTAGGTTCTAAATATTCTTCATATGGTGTTGTAAGTACAAAGATTACATAATGCCATATATATACACTATATGATAATTTACCTATATAATTAAATAAACCAAGAATTTTTGATCTTGATAAAAATAGTATAATAAATCCAAATATTATTGAATATCCTAAAACACCTAAGTATTTATATAGAAAAACTGATTGTTCATCAATAAAAGTCATTGTAAATATTGATAAACCTAAAAGAATAAATCCAAGTACTTTTGATAATAGAGGTATATTCATTCTAGATAATTTAGAAAGAGAAATAAATGTTGCAAATATACCACCTATACATAAAGCATAAATTCTTGTTATTAGTAAATAATATATTATTGATAAATTTTTACTATCCACTATGTATAATACATTTAATGTTAATAAAGAAATTACACAAAGTGTTATTAATATTTCTCTAATATATTTTCTTCCAAATTTAGTTAAAAATATTAAAGGGAAGAATATATAGAACTTCATTTCTATTGCAAGAGACCATAAATGTTTAACTGGAGATGCAATAGTAAAATTATCAAAATAGCTTGATTTACTTAGTACAGAATGTAAATTAGAATTGTATATGAAACTATGTAATATATTACTTCTTTCTTTAAGTAACCATTCTGTATTTGTTAATCCTAATATGACTATTAAAATAATTAGCATAGTAAATGAAACTGGAAATAACCTTTTAAAACGTTTGTAATAAAATTCTATAATATTTAAATTATTTTTTTCTATCAATATAGATGTAATCAAGTATCCAGATAATACAAAAAATAAATCAACTCCCAAAAATCCACCAGGAAGGATATTTGGGGAAAAATGATAAATAATAACTAGAATAACTGCAACAGCCCGTAATCCGTTAAGACCTTTTAATTCTTTCATTTGTAATCTCCTTTTTGTTTATAAATAAATATACCATAAATAGCTATTTATGGCAAGAATATTATTATTTTTTACAAATATTCCATTTTGAAAGTTGACAAATATTTATTTTGAAAGGTATAATAAAAATAGTATAATCTTTGGAGGGAAAAATGTCATATAATAGATTTGATTCAAAAGATATAGAAAGATATACTAAAAAATTGATAGGACATACTTTTAGGGAAATATTGAAATATAATATAGAAAAAGAAATATTTGATACGGAAACTCAAATATCTGAAGAAATTCAAGAATATGGAAGTAAAAGTAGAAAAGGTGGACTAGGAAATTTAATAGAAGAAAAATTCTTTGGATATAAAGCTAATAGTAATAGTGAAGCTGACTTTAAAGAAGCAGGTTTAGAATTGAAAGTAACGCCTTATGAAAAAAATACAAAAGGTTTCACTGCTGGAGAAAGATTAGTATTAAGTATGATACCCTATGATAAAGAAGTAGAATCGGATATTTTTAAATCCCATTTATGGGAAAAATGTAGTTTAATTCTATTGATTTTCTATTTTAGAGATAAATCAATAAAAATGAATTTAGACTATAAAATCGATTATGTTAATTTGTTTAAATTTCCTGAGAAGGATTTAAAAATAATAATTTCAGATTATAAAATAATAATTGATAAAATAAAAGATGGGAAAGCGCATGAACTTTCTGAATCAGATACCATGTATTTAGGTGCATGTACAAAAGGTGCTACAGCAAAGAGTAGTTTAGTTCCTCAATACTATAACAAACAAGTAAAAGCAAAGAAAAGAGCTTTTTCTTTAAAACAATCATACATGAAATTTGTATTAAATGAATATATAATTGGAGAAAGCTTGTCAGAAAATATAATGGGTGACTCTGAAAAAAGTTTTGAAGAAATACTTTATGAAAAAATTTCTAAATATGTTGGTAAAACAGATAGAGAAATTTCAGGAATATTGAATTTTAATTATGATAAAAATAAAAGTTTTTGGATATATCTTGTGTATAAAATGTTAGGTGTAAAATCAAATAGAGCTGAAGAATTTGAAAAATCAAACATTGTTGTTAAAGCAGTAAGAATAGAGGAAAATGGGACAATTAAAGAAAGTAGTTCTTTACCTAATTTAACTTTTAATGAAGTTATAGAAAATAATTTTGAAAATTCTAAGTTATTTGATTATTTTAATGAAACTAAATTTTATTTTGTTGTATTTAAAAAAGTAAATAATCAATATGTATTAAAAGGTTCTAAATTATGGAATATGCCTTTTTCAGATTATTCTATTATTAATGATGAATATGAAGAAATTAGAAAAGTATTAATACAAGGAATTGATTTTGAATTTAAACAATATTCTAATGGTTTAGTTATAAAAAGTAATCTACCTAAAAAGAATAAAGAAGGTATTATTCATATAAGACCTCATGCACAAAAATCATTTTATTTAATAAAAGGTATAAAATATGGTAATGGAAATATTAAAGATAGTGATATATTACCTAATGGGGATAGAATGGTTAAACAAAGTTTTTGGATAAATAATAAATATATTTTGAAGCAAATAAAAGATTTGCTATAAAGAAAGGAAAAATGTGGAATTAAAGGTTGTAGAACTTTTTGCAGGAGTTGGAGGTTTCAGAGTTGGATTGAATAAAATAAAAAAAATGGATAAAAATGGAAAAGCAGTTGAAGATGGTGATTGGGATTTTGTGTGGGCTAATCAGTGGGAACCTTCAAAAAAATCTCAAGTAGCATATGAATGTTACGTAGCTAGATTTGGTGATGGAAGTTGTAGTAATGAAGATATAAATAAAGTTGATAAAGTTCATATACCAAATCATTCTCTATTAGTTGGGGGTTTTCCATGCCAGGACTATTCAGTTGCTAGAACTTTGCATAATGAAAAGGGAATAGAAGGGAAAAAAGGAGTTTTGTTTTGGGATATAGTTGATGTTTTAAAAGAAAAACAACCACCATTTATTTTATTAGAAAATGTTGATAGATTATTGAATTCACCTTCAAAATTAAGAGGAAGAGATTTTGCAATAATGTTAAAAACTCTAGATGAATTAGGATATTATGTGACATGGAGAATTATTAATGCAGCAGAATATTCTATGCCTCAAAAGAGAAAAAGAGTTTTTATTTTTGCATTTAGTAAAAACACTAAATATGCTAAAAATATTTTAAAAGATGAAGATAAAATAATTGAAAAAAGCATATTTTCTATAAATTTTCCATGTATAGTAGATGAAAATAAAAAGAAAACAAAAGACTTAAATAAATATGATAATATTTTGGAGGTTTCTAATAATTATTCTGAGGGTAAATTTTTAAATTTTGGGATAATGATAGATGGAAAAATAATAGAATGTGATGTTAAAGCTATAGAAGAAAAAATATATTCTTTGAAAGAAATTGTTAATAAAGCCCAAACAAAAGGAGATTTATACATTCTAAATGAAAAACAGATAGATAAATTTAAAGAATTAAAAGGTGCTAAAAAAAAAGAAAGAACAAGACCAGATGGCACTAAATACTTTTATACTGAAGGTAATATGTCTTTTCCTGAAAATATGGATTTACCAGGTAGAACTATGCTAACTAGTGAGTCTAGTGTTAATAGGTCAACTCATGTAATTTATGATGAAAAAATTTCAAAGTATAGGTTTATTTCAGAAAATGAAGCAGAACTATTACAAATGTTTCCTATAGATTGGACAAATACAATGAATTCAAAATCAAGATACTTTGTTATGGGTAATGCCCTAGTAACAGGAATAGTATCAAGGTTAGAAGAAAGTTTAAGAGAAATAATATCTAATGAATAAGGTTGTTTTAACAACTTTTTTCTATTGCATTTATTCTTATTTTGATCAATAATATACTTAAGGAGGTATTTAAATGAAGTATGAAATAGTTTCAAAGTTTTTAGGTAGAATTAATAGTGTAAATATCTATCATGAATCAGTATATTATTCAGTTTTGGATATACTCTTTAAAATAAAATCTAAATATGGTGAAGTATATGATGATTCATTTATTAGTTCTTTATCATCAGAACTAGATAATAAATTTTTAGAAGAATTTAGTATGGATTATTTTTTAGAAGAATGTTTAGAAATTATTGAAAATAGTAGTGACTTTGTAGAAGTAAAAAAATATTTAAATAGTGCATTATTATTAAGTTTTGTTATTTAAAACATGTTGTTTTACCCCCTTGACAACTAAGGGTCAATTATGGTATATTTACTTTAGTGTGGCGATATGGTCGAGGGGCTTAGGCAGAGGTCTGCAAAACCTTTTACATCAGTTCGAGTCTGATTATCGCCTCCATTTTTTTTATATAGGGGGTCTTATGAAGATATCTGTATATTGCGGAGCTAGTGTTGGTAATAATGAAAAGTTTTCATTAGAGGTAATTAAACTTGGTAAATTAATAGCCAAAACTAATAACACCTTAGTTTATGGTGCTGGTAAAATTGGTTTAATGGGACTTGTAGCAGATGCTTGTTTATCTTTGTCAGGTAAAGTAATAGGTATTATGCCTAAATTTCTTGTAGATAGAGAAATTGCACATACGGAAATAACAGAATTAATTGTAGTTAATACTATGTCAGAAAGAAAAAAACTTCTATTTGAAAGTGATATATATATTTCACTTCCAGGAGGGCCTGGAACTTTAGAAGAATTTAGTGAAGGATTTTCAAGTATTAGACTGGGTATTAGTAATGCTAGATGTATTTTATTAAATATAGATGGATACTATAATGATTTTGTTTCTTATCTTGATAAAATGGTTATAAATGGATTCTTAACTCAAAAAGATAGAAATATCGTTGAAGTATATAACTCTGTTGAAGAATTGGAGAAGAATTTATGAATGACTATTTAGAATTAGTAAATAATGAAGATTTTATTGATATTTGTTTATACCTTACAGAAGATATACCTTATGAGATAGGTGAAAAAATGGAAGCTATAGATAAAAGGGCATATATGAATGGTAAAAATTGGGCGGCTTTTTTTGACTTTTATGTAAAAAGTTATAGACCAGAATTATTATTAGATCTTCAACATGATTATGATAATGGTATTTATGTAGGTTTCTATATTACTATACCAGAAAATGAAAGTAGAGCTAAATCATATATGGATATGATAAAAGAATTATTAGAAGATGAAGAAAAAGTATATAGAATAATTAAAGAAAGAGGAGATGAGATAGAATGGTCATAGCCATTCTATTTTATATATGGAGGAAAAATGAATTATAGGAAAATTGGTTTATCGTTGTTATTTTATGCTATTACAGGTTTTGGAGTAGCCTTAACTATTAAAGTACTTATAGGTGTTAGTGCATACAGTGCATTAAATGTTGCTGTTGCAGAGGTTTTAAATTATAAAGTTGGAATCATTACCACTGTGGCAAATTTATTATTCATGTTTAGTTGCTTATTTTTTGATAAAAATAGAAGAATTATAGACTATATTTTAATGTTTTTAGCAATAATAATGTTTGGAAGTGTAATAGATTTCTTTTTATATGGAATATTATCTAATATTAATTTTACTAACTATACAGTAAGAATGATAGTATTTATAATAGGGAATATATTAGCTGCCTTTGGTGTTGGAAGAGTAATGCATTACAACACATTAAAATTTCCTATAGAATACTTATGTATATTATTAGAAGATAAATTTGGATTTAAATTCGTATTTACAAGATACACTATAGAAACTTTATGTGTGATAATATCGCTTTCACTAAGTTATATTTATTCATTACCTATATATGTTAGAGAAGGAACAATATTATCTTTATTAATGTTTTCATATATAGTTTCTTGGTCAAAAAAAATAGGGGAGTAAGTTTATACTCCCCTTATTGCATAATAATTACCTTAATTATCAGAAAAATTAAAAGTTTTCATAAATCCTAAATCTACAACGGGATTTACATTTATCCCTTTTTCTATAAACTCATGATATGTTTTTTTAATATTTTCACTTTCCATTAATATAGATGGAGTTCTAAGATTAATTTCAGGATTAATACTTCTAACCCATTCTTTATCGTGTAGTACCAATTTAACTTCACTATCTAATTTTGGTGCAATTACATATGAAATATTTTCATCATTTTCCATAGTTTCTAGTAATACAAGTCCTACTTTTTCTGTCCAAAATTTCATACTTTCTGTAGTATTTTCAACATATATCATTATCTGACCTAAACTTTTTATCATTTCATAACCTTTTGTGGATGTTTATTAACTATATATCTATGCTTTTCTAATGCAACCTTTCCTTTATACGTAAGTGCATAACCTCTAATAGAAAATTCTGTAGACATTCTTTCTTCTGTAAATGTATTTATGGCAAGTTCTTCTAATTCTTCTTTCTTTAGAGCTGAAATACCTTTAAAACCTTCCCTTTTAAAAATATCTTTTAAAAATTTTGCTGTAACATGTCTCATAGAATCAAAAGTAGATTCAATGAATACATAACCATTATCTATTAGTTTTTGAAGGTTTTCACGAGCATTAATTCCATAATCATATTCAAAATACTTAGGGAAAGGACTTTCTGTAGTAAAAGTTCTAAAGTTTATTCTCCATAAAAGTATTATATCCCCAGGAACAAGATCTTCACTTACAGGTATCATATTCCTATAAGGAACAGTAGTTTTTAAATTGTTTTCTTCTGAAATATATGGTCTTTTTGGAAACTTCTTATATATTTCTCTAATCTTTTTTTCTCTTTCTGTTATTATCTTAGGCATAAAAATCACTCCTTAATCAATATAGTATAGCTTATAAAATGCATAAAGTAAATAGTTTGAAAAATTTTCAAAAAAAATCATTTTTTTCATTTTTTATCATTGACAAAATCAAAAATGAGGGTATAATGTATGTAGGAGGACATGATTATGAGTAAAAATTTACAAAAGGAAAGATTTGATTTAATCTTAAAAATGGTAAAAGAAAATGATTATGTTAAATATTCAGAATTAGAGGAAAGGCTAAATATTTCCATAGCAACTATAAGAAGAGATGTTTTAAAGCTTGAATCACAGGGAAAATTAAATAGAATTTCAGGTGGTATAGAGTATAGAAATAGTAATGTAGATGAAGACTATAATGTTAGAAGTAGTAAACATTTAGATAAAAAGAGGATAATTGCAAAAAGAGCCTCTAAATATATTAATCCTAATACATTAATCTATTTAGATGCAGGAACAACAGTTTTTGAACTTATACCTTATTTAAAAAACAATAATGTTACTGTAATAACTAATGGTGTAGAACACATTAATGAATTAATAAAGAATAACATTTCATTTATACTACTTGGTGGAGAAGTTAAGCCTAAAACAAAGGCAATAATTGGTGTTACTGCAATTAAACAATTAGAAAAATACAGTTTTGATATTTCTTTCATTGGAGCAAATGCAGTAGATGTTGAATTTGGTTATTCAACTCCAGATATAGAAGAAGCGATGATAAAAAGAGAAGCTATAAAGAGATCAAAAACAGCAATAATACTTTCTGATAGCACAAAATTAAATAGTATTTCAAGAGTTAAGTTTGCAGAATATACAGATGCAATTTTAATAACTGAAAAGAAGGAGGGAAAATGATATATACTTTAACACTTAATCCAGCCCTAGATTATGATATATATTTAAATAAAACTGAAATAGGAGAACTAAATCTATCAAAAGAGGTAAATTTTAGAGCTGGTGGTAAAGGTATTAACGTTTCTATAATGTTAAAAAATTTAGGAGAAGATTCTATAGCCTTAGGATATACTTCAGGTTTTACAGGGGAATTCATTAAAAAAAGTCTTGATGAAATGAATATATCAAATAATTTTATAGATATAGAAGGAATAACTAGAATAAATGTGAAAATAAATGATATGGAAGGAGAAACAGAAATTGCAGGAATTTCACCTAGAATATCAGAAGAAGATGTGAATAAGTTAGTAGAATTCGTAAAGACATTAAATGTTGATGATATATTAATACTTGCTGGTTCTATACCTAGTAGTATAAGAGGAGATATTTATAAGGAGCTTTCAATGAAAACTCAAGCTAAGGTTATACTTGATACTAGAGGGGATAAGCTAAATGATAATGTATATCAAAATATATTGATTAAACCTAATATAAAGGAATTGGAAGATGTATTTAATGTAACATTAGATAATGATAAATTAGTTTATGAATATGCTAAAAAATTTATAGATAAGGGTATAGTAAATGTATTAGTTTCTATGGGAAGTAAGGGGGCTATATTAGTTAAAAGAGGAAGGTATTTTAAGGCGAATATTCCCAATGGCAAATATATTAATTCCATAGGAGCAGGAGATTCAATGGTAGCAGGTTTTGCATATGCTCATGTGAATAACTATAGCGATATAGAAAAATTAAGATTAGCAATAGCATGTGGATCAGCTACTGCATATTCATATGGAATTGGTAATAAAGAAATGATAGATAATTTAATAAAAGACATTAAAGTGGAGGAGATAATAGTATGAAACTAAAGAACTTATTAAAGGAAAATCAAGTAATTTTTGGTTTAAATACTGATAATAAGCATGATGCTATAGTTGAAATGGCTAAAGCTTTTAAACCAGATGTTATTAATGATCAAGCTAAATTTATTGAAGATTTATTTGCAAGAGAATCACTTTCTCATACAGCTTTAGAAGAAGGTGTTGCAACACCTCATGCTAAATCACGTGCAGTAAGTAAACCAGGTTTAGTAATAGCTACTAAAAAAGAAGGAATAGATTTTAGTGAAGGTGAAGAAGTTAAATCAAGATTATTCTTCATGATAGCAGTTCCAGAAAATGAAGGAAGCTTACATATAGATATTTTAACTAAGCTTGCAGATGTAATGTTAGATTCTGCTAAAATAGATGCATTAGTTAATGCAACTAGTTATGAAGAAGTATTAAATATAATAGAGGCCAAAGAAGAAGTTGTGGAAAAGGTAGAAAATAAGGAAGAAGAGTATGTGGTAGCTGTTACTGCCTGCCCTACAGGTATAGCACATACATTTATGGCAAGAGATGCTTTAGTTAAAGCAGCTAAAGAATTAGGAGTAAATATTAAAGTTGAAACTAATGGTACTGATGGAAGAAAAAATGAAATCACTAAAGAAGATTTAGAAAAAGCAAGTGGAGTAATACTTGCAGTTAATAAAAGTGTTAATGAAGATAGATTTAATGGTTACAAAGTTATTAAAGTTAGTGCAAAAGATGGAATTAATAAAGCAAAAGAACTAATTTTAGATACCATAGCAGGAAAAGGAACTGTAGCTAATTTTGAAAAATCAGGAAGTACAAATGCTAGTACTAATGATAAAAAAGGACTATATAATCACTTAATGTCAGGTGTATCTTACATGTTACCTCTAGTAATAAGTGGAGGAATATTAATAGCTTTAGCTTTCCTTTTTGATACATTAGCAGGAAATTCTAATGCTGGAGGAGGATTTGGATCTACTTCTAAACTTGCGGCTACATTTATGCAAATAGGTGGTGCAGCATTTGGATTATTTGTTCCAATACTTGCAGGATATGTAGCATATAGTATAGGTGAAAAATCAGCACTTGCAGCAGGTCTAGTTGCAGGGGCATTAGCTTCAAGTGGTGGTTCAGGATTCTTAGGAGCATTAGTTGGAGGATTATTTGCAGGATATGTTACTAAATATTATTCTAAAGCAACAGCTAATATGAAAAAACAATTACAAGGTATTAATTTAATTCTATTTGCACCTGTAATTACAGTATTATTTACAGGTCTTGTAATGGCATTTATTTTAAATCCTGTAGTTGGTGTTATTAATACAGGAATTACAAACTTCCTTGAAAGTATGAGTGCAAGTTCAAGAATATTATTAGGTGCTTTACTTGGTGGTATGATGGCTGTAGATATGGGTGGACCTGTTAATAAGGCAGCATATGTATTTGGTACAGGAACTCTTGCAGCAACAGTTTCAACTGGAGGATCAAGTGCAATGGCAGCAGTTATGGCTGGAGGTATGGTTCCACCACTTGCAATAGCACTTGCAACTACAATATTTAAATCTAAATATGATAAAGATGAAAGAGAAGCAGGACTTTCAAACTATATCATGGGTATTTCGTTCATAACTGAGGGTGCTATACCATTTGCAGCAGCAAATCCATTAAGAGTTTTACCAGGAGCTATTATTGGTTCTGCATTAGCAGGAGCACTTACTATGTTATTTAATATTAAAATACCTGCACCACATGGAGGAATATTAGTAATGTTCTTAAGCTCTAACTTCTTCCTATACTTATTAGCTATATTAATAGGTTCAGTATTAGGAGCAGTTATATTAGGTATAATGAAAGAGAAAAAATAGATAAAACAAAAGGACCGAAAGGTCCTTTTTGTAATATATAAATATTTTTATGTAAAATATACTTGACAAAAAAGAAAATATATTGTATATTAGTGTTAAGAAGATGGGAGATGATTTTATGAAAAACAATTTAGCTTTTTTAATTGGGATTATAGTTTCTGTTACTATAGTATTTTTATTAACATATAGAAAAAGAAAGAGATTAGAATGTAAATTTGATGAAAGACAGAAACAAAATCTTAACTTAGGATACAAATATGGATTTAATGGAATGTTAGTTTTTATGATGTTATTTGCATTAGTAACTGAGGTATATAAAAAAGTAAATAATAGTGAAATGATTAGTTTAACTATGTTTGTTATTACATCTATTCTTGTAGGTATTACAATAGTTGCTGCATTTACAATATTTACAGATTCTTATCTACAATTTGGTGCTAATTTGAAAAAAATCTATTTTACAAATATTTCTATAGGGCTATTAAATTTATTCCTTGGAATTTCACTTAAATCATATGTAAACATTCTTGTATCACTTCTAATGTTTATAATTGCAGGGGGAGTATTTATTAGAAATAAGTTTCATAAAGAGGATGAAGAATAATGAAAAATTTAAAATTAAAAGCAGCGAGGGCACTTAAAGATCTATCACAGCAACAACTTGCAGAACTTGTAAGTGTTTCAAGACAAACAATAAATGCTATAGAAAAGGGAGATTATAATCCAACAATTAATTTATGTATAGCTATATGCAAGGTTTTAGATAAAAGTTTAGATGAACTATTTTGGGAAGAATAATGGAGGAAACTCCATTATTTTTATTTACAAAGAAGTATGCTAATTTTATAATAAATATCTAATTAGCTATTTTTAAATTTAATCTAATTTATATACTAGACAGATATAAAAAAACTGTTTGACAAATATCGAGTTTTGTGATAAGATTACATAAAATTTAAAAGAGGAGAAAGCCATGAATTTAGAATTGACAAAGAGAAAAGTAAAAACATTTTTAAAGGGTAAGGTTAATTTAACAACTAAAGCAATTATATTAATGTTATTAGGTGCGTATGGTTTTGGGGCAGATGCGACTTTTGATAATTTGAAGGTAAATAAAAAGATTGTAGTATATGGTGGGGACTATTATGATGGTGGTGTAGTAATAAGAGATACTAATGGTAAAGGTTCTATTTATATTGCTGGTGAAAACTCTCAAGCAAATCTTAAAGTAGAAAAAGGTGCACCAACTTTATTTGTTCCTACTGTAACTTTTAGTGGGTTTGATCCTTCAAAGGCTACAAGAATAACTTATGCTACTTATAAAGATTATCAAAGTGGAATGACAGAAACTATAGCGACTTTAAATGATGGCTTAATATTTAAAGGAAATAATGATTTATATGAAAACAGACATATGCTTAATAGTACAGTAAATCTAGTAGGAGAAAGAGATGATAATGTTACTCATTATACAGCATATGATAGTGCTAAAAACAATATATTTGTAGCGGCAGATGATCATGAAACTATGACTATTAAACTTGCTAAAAATTTAGTAAATATAGAGTCAATTTCTAATGAGGCAGATAAGGCTAAAATAGAGTTTTCAGATGATGTTAAAGTTACTGGAGGGAATTTAAATTTAAGTGATAATAAGATAACTAATGTAGCAGATGGTGAGATATCTGGAATTTCTAAAGATGCAGTTAATGGTTCTCAACTTTATGCAATTAGTAAACAAGTAGAAGATAGTATTAGTAATGTATATGTACATGTAAATACAGGTGAAGCAATACAAGAAGATGGAAATGAATTAACTAACCAAGGTAAAATAGGGGCTAAAGGTGGTGCTAGAGAAAAAGGAGCATCAACTTTAGGACTTGGAGCTAAGGCACAAGGTATTAACTCTACAGCTTTAGGAAGTTATGCAAATTCTAAAGCAGAAGATGCAGTTGCAATAGGTAATGGAGCAGTTGCTAAAAATCAAAGAGCAATAGCAATAGGAAGAGATGCTGAAACTGGAGCATTAGATACAAGTGATATGAGAAATAATGTGGGTGCAATTGCAATAGGTTCAAGTGCTAAGGCTATAAATGAAGGAACTATAGCAATAGGAACTCAAGCAGTAGCAGGAACACCTGATCCATCTAAAACAAATGTTAAATTTGCTATAGCTATAGGAGAAAATTCATCAGCTAAAAGTTTAACAGGAATAGCATTAGGATATAGAACAAAATCAGATAAAGATTTTGCAACTTCAATTGGTTATGGTGCTGACTCTAGAGTGGAAACAGGTATTGCTTTAGGAGCACTTTCTATAGCAGATAGAAAAGATGGAGTTAAGGGATATAATGTAGCAGAAGTTGATAAAAGAGAAAATAAATATGCTGGATTAAAAGGTTCAGCACTTACATCAAGACTTTCGGCATTATCTATAGGTAATAAAGGACAAAGTCGTCAAATAATTAATGTAGCTGCAGGGACTGAAGATACAGATGCGGTAAATGTGGCACAATTACGTAGTATTAATTTAAAATTTGCAGGTGATGAAGGTAAAAATGATGTGTTATTAGATAATCAAACTTTAAATATTAAAGGTGATGGGAAATACATTAAAACTACTGCAAGTTCAGAAGGTATAAAAATAGAATTTACTGAAGAAATAAAAGATAAACTTGATAATCAAGGTAATGCAATAAAAGATGTTAAGACAGATGCAAGTTCAGGAGTTGCAAGTGCTGTAGCAATGGCAAACTTACCACAAGTAAGTAATATTGCAGGTCATAGACACAACATTGCAGGATCTTATGGTTACTATAACGGAGAACATGCATTTGCTTTAGGACTTTCAGGATTAAATGAAAGTGGAAATGTAGTTTATAGAGCAAGTGGAGCTATAAATACTAAAGGATATTTCTCTATAGGAGCAGGTCTTGGATATCAATTTGATAATTTAGAATCAAGAAGAAAAGATATGTTAACATTACAAAGACATGGAAACATTAACTTACTTGATGAAAAAGTTTATGAGTTAGAGATGGAAGTTAGTGAATTAAGAGAAAAAATTTCTAATTTAGAGAAAACAAATAAATTAATTTTAGAAAAATTAGAGAAAATTGAAAAAAGATAACAAATAAAAAGATAGATTTTAAAAAGATCTATCTTTTTTTTGAAATTTTTTTATTTTACCTATTGACTTTGAGAAAAATCTAGTTATAATATATTGAAAAGTTTAGAAAACGGTTTCTAAAGGGGTGAAATTTATGAAAAAGACAATAATTGAAGTTGCAAAACATGCTGGAGTATCTAAAACGACTATTTCTAGATACTTGAATGGTAAATATGAATTTATGTCAACTGAAACAAGAGAAAGAATTGCTAAAAGTATTAAAGAACTTGATTATGTACCTAATGGTATGGCAAGAAGTCTGAAAAATAAGCAAAGTAAAATTATTGGATGTACTATAGCTGATATTGGAAATCAATTTTCTAGCTATATATTTAAAGGTATTTCAGAAGTTTGTCAGAAAAATGGTTATAGGGTATTAGTAACTGAAATTAGTAATCATGAAGAAGATGAAATATCTGCTATAGAATCACTAATATCATATAACATAGATGGATTAATAATTAATACTTCAGGTAGTAATGATGACTATTTAGTTAGTTTAGTAGAAGAAAAGAATATACCTATAGTACTTGCAGATAGAAGTATACATCAAAAAAATATAATTGATACAGTTACTATTAATAACCATGATATTACTTGTGAATCTATGAAACATATACATGAAAATGGTTATGAAGAGGTAGCATTCTTTACTTATGAATTAACTAATAATATACGTGAATTAAGACATGATGCATATTTAGAGTCACTTAATAAATATTTTGGTATTAAAGAAGATATGACATACTTCTATGAAGAAAAAGACAAGGAGGATTTAGAAAGGAAAATACTTCATTACCTAAATAAAGATAAAAAAAGAAAAGCAATTTTTTGTATGAATGGTAAGGTCTTATTAGAAGTATTACAAAGTATTAAAAAACTTGGATATGATATAGAAGATGATGACATAGGTATATGTAGTTTTGATGATTGGGGTTGGGCAGAACTTGTAAACAAAGAAGGTATTACAACCATAAGTCAAAAATCATATGAATGTGGAGTTAAGTGTGCTGAAGTTATGCTAGAAAGAATAAAAAATAGTGAAAAACCTATAGAGTATATAGAACTTCCAGCTAAGTTAATTAAAAGAGGATCAACAAAGAATAGGAGCAAGAAATGAAAAAGGTTTTATTAGTCGGAGAAGCTATGATGCTTCTTATGGCTGAAGATAAGGGTAAACTTTCTGAAATAGAAAAGTATTTAACAGGTATTTCAGGGGCTGAACTTAATGTTTGTGTCGGACTTACAAGGCTTGGATTTTATTGTGAATACATTACTAGGCTTGGTCATGACCCATTTGGAGAAAAAATACAAAATTTTCTTGAGAAAGAAAAAATTGGTAGTAAGTATGTAGAAGTAGATGAGACAAATAGAACGGGATTACAGTTAAAATCTAAAGTAAATAATGGAGATCCACTGATACATTATTTCAGAAAAGATTCTGCAGCAAGTAAGATTACTAAGGAAATAATAGATAGAATAAATTTAGAAGAATTTGATTTGATACATATTACAGGAATACCACTAGGTATATCTGAAAGTTTTAGAGAAGCTATAATCTACTTAATAAAAAAGGCTAAAGAAAAAAATATATATATTACATTTGATCCTAATTTAAGGCCTCAAATGTGGGATGATATAGAAAAAATGAAGAAAATTGTAAATGATATCTGTACTAAAGTAGACTTAATATTACCAGGTATAGGTGAATGTGAAGTATTACTTGGTTTAAAAGATATTAATGATATTAAGAATAAGTACTTTGAAATGGGTGTAAAGAGAATAATTATTAAAGATGGAGAAAGAGGTTCTTATTGCTTTGATAAGGAAAAAGAAGTTTTTGTACCAAGTTTTAAAGTTGAAAAGGTAGTTGATACAGTAGGTGCAGGAGATGGATTTGCTGTAGGTATAATATCAAGTATTTTAGATAATCTATCGTGTGAAGAAATGCTTAAAAGAGCTAATGCTATAGGAGCTATACAGGTAGGACATAGAAGTGATAATGAAGGACTTCCTACTAGGGAAAAGTTAGAAGAATTTATTAAAACTAGTGAACAGAGGGATGTAAATGAGTGAAAATATTTTAAATAAAATTGAAAAAGAAAAATTAGTTGCAGTAATAAGAGGAAAAGATGATTTAGATGCCTACGAAATATCTAAAAAGGTAATAGAAGGTGGAATAAAAATAATAGAACTAACATTTTCAACACCTTATGTAGAAAATACTATAGAAAGATTGTCTAAGGAAAATATAGAAGGAGTATTAGTAGGAGCAGGTACAGTACTAGATGATATAACTGCAAGAATAGCAATAATGAAGGGAGCAAAATTTATAGTATCACCACATTTAGATGTAGAAATATCAAAAGTATGTAATAGATACAAAGTACCTTACTTACCAGGATGTGCAACAATAACAGAGATAGTAAAAGCATTAGAAAGTGGAGTAGAGTTAGTAAAATTATTCCCTGGAGATTTATTAGGACCAAACTTCATAAAGAATGTAAAGGGTCCAATACCATATGCAAAGATGATGCCATCAGGAGGAGTAAGCATAGACAATATGGATAAATGGTTAGAATCAGGAGCTTTTGCATTAGGTATAGGAAGTGCTCTAACTAAGAATGTTAAAGAATTAGGTTATGAAAGTGTTAAAATAGAGACAGAAAAATTTTATAAAAAATATATAGAGGTTATTGACAAATCAAAGAGTTAGGGTATAATTTATTATCAAGATTATAAATCGGTTTCTAAAGGATAAGTTATGAAAGAAATATTACTTAAAAGAAGAGAATATTTGATAGGTAATTTTAAAGATTTACCATTGGATAAGCAAAAGCAAATAGAATTAGAATAAAGTAAAAATATAGAAAAGTTATTGTATTTAGAAGGACTAAATATAGCTGAAGTAAAACTTAAATATAATAATATTTTAGAATTAGCTAAGGCATATAATCAGGAAGGAAATATAAGATATTTAGATGAAGAAATAAAGCAACTTATACTAAGAAGTTTAGAATATTTAAGATTTAATTATTACAATCTATCTTCTGTAGAAAAAAATAATTGGTGGCAATGGGAAATTGGAATACCATTACTACTAAATGATATTTTCATTTTAATGAATAATGAAGAATTTATATCAGAAAAAGAAATAAATTTAGAAACTAGTATATATTTCCAAAAAGACCCAAGATATTCTGGTAATAATCCAGTTGCTATACATCCAAGCAATAAACCATTTAGAATATCTACTGGAGGAAATAGAGTAGATACAGTAAAAATTTCATTTTTTAGATCTTTATTATTAAATGATGAAAAAGAGCTTAAATTAGCACTTAAATCTCTTCCTGAAGTTTGGAAATACAAAAAAAATTTAGATAAATTAGAAAACGGTACACAAAGAGATGGATTCTATACTGATGGATCATTTATACAACATGGTAGTGTAGCATATAACGGGACATATGGTAATGTTTTGTTACAAGGAATAGGAGAAATAATATATGCACTATATGGTAGTAAATACATTAAATACTTAGAAGGAATAGAGCAGTTAGAAGATATAATAATCAATTGCTATAAACCATATATGTATAAAGGTGCCTTCCCTGATATGTTAAATGGTAGAGCAATCACTAGAGAAAATTCATCAGATAAAACTATAGGCCATATGATATTGAATTCTATACTATTAATAGCAAATGGTTTAGAAAATGAAGATTTAAAAGATTTAGTTGCTAGTGAGATACTTAAATATGAAGATTATTCATATTTTGAAAAAGAACTTTCACCTTGTATATATAATCTTGCAAAAAATAACATGGAAGGAAGAAGTAAAAAGGAATATATAGAAGAAATAAAGATAAGTAATGTAATTAATAGAGCATTTATTAAAGATGAAAATAAAGCAATTGCAATTGCTGGTCATAGTAAATATATTTCTAATTATGAAAGCTTTAATGGAGAAAATTTAAAAGGTTGGTACACTGGCGATGGAATGATATACATTTATACTAGTGATGTAACATATTCTAATTATTGGAATAATGTAGATTCAAGATATATGCCAGGTACTACTGAGATATATGAGAATTTAGAAGGTATAAATACTTCACAAGCTTTAGATATAAATATGAGTAATGCAGAAATAGTTAGGTGTATTAAAAAAGATAATAAAATGATGTATTTTATGGAATTTGAAAATCACAATAAAAAACTATCAATGTATAAAACATATATTTATACGGTGAATTCACTTTTAGTTATAAACAGTAATATAAGGTGTGAAGAAAAAATATATACAACAATTGAAAATAGGTTATATAAACAAAAACCAAATATTAAAATAAATGATAAAGAAATAATTATAAATGATTTAGTTTACAAATTAATTACAAATCATAAGTTTAATATAGAAATAAATGAAATTGAATTTGGATACTTTGTAAAAATTTGGATAGATCATAATTCAAATGAAAATCTTTACTATCAAATAATATTTAATAATGAAAATGAAAATGTAAATATTGAAGATAATATAGATAATATAAGAGTTATTGTAGGTAATAAAAAATATGAAGTAAATATAAATGAGAAAGAGGTGTTGAAACTTGAATAAATTTTTAACTGAAATGTTTTCATTAGAAGGTAGAACAGCTATAGTTACAGGAGGTAACACAGGTTTAGGACTTGCTTATTCAAAAGCTTTAATGGAAGCTGGTGCAGACTTAGTTATTTCTACATTTGATGATAATGTAAATGAAGTAAAGGAATATGCAGATAAATTAGGGAAAAAAGTAATATTTGTAAAAGGAGATTTAACTAAAAAAGATGTTAGAGAACAAATAGTTGAAGAAAGCCTTAAAGAATTTGGTAAGATTGACATACTTGTTAATAATGCAGGAACTATAAGAAGAGCTCCATTATTAGAATATAGTGAAGAAGATTGGAATGCAGTTATGGATATAAACTTAAATGCGCTATATTTCTTATCACAAAGAGTAGCTAAAGTTATGGCAGAACAAGGACACGGTAAAATAGTTAATATTGCCTCAATGTTATCTTTCCAAGGAGGAAAATTTGTTCCACCATATACTGCTAGTAAACATGGTGTTATGGGTCTTACTAGAGCATTTGCTAATGAACTTGCAGATAAAAATATTCAAATTAATGCAATAGCACCTGGATATATTAAAACTGCAAATACACAACCAATTAGAGATGATGTAAAAAGAAATCAAGAAATTTTAAATAGAATACCTGCTGGAAGATGGGGAGAAACTGAAGACTTAATGGGGGCTGTAGTATTCTTATCATCTAAAGCATCAGACTATATTAATGGACATGTACTAGCAGTAGACGGTGCATGGCTTGCAAGATAAAAATTAGGAGGAAAATATGAAATTAGAAGTTAGATACTCAGTACATCCAAGAGATATGAAAAAATATGATACTAAAGAATTAAGAGAAAAATTTTTAATAGAGGAAGTTTTTGTTGAAGATACAGTAAATTTAATATATTCACATGATGATAGAATGATAACTGGTGGAGTTAAACCAGTTAATAAAGAAGTTGTTTTAGGAGAAGTTAAAGCATTAGGAACTGATTTTTTCTTACAGAGAAGAGAAATAGGTTTAATTAATGTTGGAGGAAAAGGAAAAGTAATAATAGATGGAACAACTTATGAAATGAATAATAAAGACGGGCTATATATTGGAATGGGGAACAAGGAAATTATATTTACCTCTGATAATAATGACACTCCTGCTAAATATTATATAGTTTCTGCCCCAGCCCACAAAGAATATCCTATAGTTAAAATAGATATAGAAAAAGCAAATCCTGTAAAATTAGGAGCATTAGAAACATCAAATGAAAGAACTATATATAAATATGTAGATCCATCAGTTTGTGAATCTTGTCAACTATTAATGGGTATGACTATGTTAGAAAAAGGAAGTATATGGAATACTATGCCAGCACATACACATGATAGAAGAATGGAAACATATTTCTACTTTGATATGGAAGAAAATACAAGAGTGTTCCATTTATTAGGAGAAACAAATGAAACTAGACATTTAGTAATGAAAAATGAACAGGCAACAATATCTCCATCATGGTCTATACATGCTGGAGCAGGTACAGGAAGCTATACATTTATTTGGTCTATGGCTGGAGAAAATCAAAATTATGCTGATATGGATTTAGTTCCAATGAGTGAATTAAAATAGGAGAAGAAAATGGCAGAAGTAATTTTAAA
>NZ_LOHX01000301.1 GCF_001559775.1 Streptobacillus felis
TGGGTCTGGGTATACAGTTCCTTTCAATTAATTTAGTCGTTTATGATTGTACTGTATATCCAATTTTTTTCAAGTTATTTTTGGACACTTACTATTTTAATTTAGGTTTTTTAAATTTAAGTAAAAAGATATTCTAGTATGTGTAAAAATATGGTATAATATATTTAAGTAAAAAAAAGAAGGGATATTTATGAAAGTTAATAAGAACACTTTAATTATTTTAAGTTTATTTTCTATGCTTGCAAGGGGTGAAAGTTTAGAAAATAAGATACAAGCCGGGATAGATGGTATAAAAGCTATAGAAAGAAATACGGTGTATGATAGAACACTAGTACATAATAGACCGTCATCAACACATGTAAAAACTAATGAAAAATTAAATGTAACCTACAATGCAGATACTGATGGTGGAAGAAGTTATGTAGTATTTTCTAATGGAGAACCAGATAGTGTGAAATTAGTTAATAATGCTGTTTTAGGTAGTGGTGCAGAAGTATTTGCAGGTCAACATGGACCATATTATAAAGGGTTTGTATATTTTGAAAACAACAATACTATTAATGGTTATGCACCTAATGTAGAAGGGGTAAATATAAATGCTAAAAATGTATATATAAAAAATTCTAAAATAGGGGATAGAAAATCAGTAATTAAAGGTAGTCTTGATGTATATAGTACTATTATTGCATTAGAAAATGAAGGTGAAATTTTTCATACTATAAATCTTACTGCTAATAAAGTATTTGTAATTAATAAAGAAGATGCAAAACTTCATAATACATATTTAAATGGATATAATAATGAAAATCTTGAAAAAAGTGAAATTAATTTGATTAATAAAGGGGAAATAAATTATTTGGGTGCTGATTATGCAACAAATATAGAAATAACTAATGATAAGTTAATAAACAAACTTTCAATAAACAATGATGATTATTATAATGCTGATTTTAATAAAGCTAATGTAAAATTTTTGAATACTGAAAATGGTTTTATAAAAACTGAAATTTTTAGAATAGAAACAAATAAATTAGATTTTGAAAATAGAGGAATAATAGGTTCTGAAATCGTTGATGATGGGGAATACTATTATAATAATAGGGATATATCTATTGTAGCAAATACAGGTAAAGTAGTAAATAAAAATACTATAAATACAAATCTTGAAATTAATAGTGAAACTATAGGTGACTATATTGATTTAAAATCAGTTATAGATGAAGAACGTAAAACTTACCCTGATTTAGAAGTTCATTTAGAAGATGGTGAATTAAAGGGTAATTTATATTTAAAGAGAAAAGATGTAAATGGAACTATAGTTAGTGTAAAATCTGAAAAAAATATTACAGGATATATAAGTGGGTCAGAAGGGGATAATGATACTTTAGTACTTTTAGGTGAAGGTAAAAAGGAAGATCAGTTTTTTTATGGAATTGAAAAATTACACTTAAAAGATTCTGATTGGAGTTTTGGTTCTGTATATGACGATATTAGAGATGAGATTATTTTAGATAATTCTAAACTTACAATAGATAGAGGTAGATTAGATAGTAAAAAAACTGAAATAGGAGAAAATTCTACTTTAAAAATTACAAGTAGATTAAGTATGACTACTGAAATTAAAAATAGTGGTACTATACAACTTGAAAATAACCCAAAAGATGCTACTTCTCTTGAGATAACTGGTAATTATGTAGGTGATAATGGTAAAATATTAATGCGTGCATTAATAGATAATGAACCTTCAGAATACTATAATACTTCAGATAAGATATATATAAGTGGGAATGCTTCAGGTAATACAGGAGTAGAGATATCAAATCCAGGTTCTACTTTAAGTAAAAGATGGAAAGATAGGTTGGAAATGATATCTACAGGAAGTTCTACACCTGATGCCTTTACTTTATTAAATCCAATACATGGTGCATATAGATATAAATGGTATTTAGAAAATAATAATTGGTACTTAGAACAAGAATTTGTTAAACCTACTGATGATTTAGGAATAATATTAAATTCTATGGAAAAAGGTCAACATGAGTTTAACTTAACTTATTATGATCATGATAGAGAAACATATAAAGAAGGACAAGAACTTTGGACTAAAGTTACAAATATGACTTCTAAAAATGTTTTATCAGATAGAGATAATATTAATATTCCAATTAAGAGTAACTTAACTAGTGTATTTTTAGGTTATGATTTAGGTATAAAAAAAGAAGAAAAAAATGTATATAAATATGGTATATATGGTAATTTAGGTATGGATAATGTTAAATCTGGAGAAACTAAGGTTAGTGGTATATCTGGTGCATTTGGTTTAGGTATATATGGAACATGGAGAAATAATAACTGGTATGCAGATGGATGGTTAAATTATACATATATGCAAAATAGAATTAATACAGAAGAACCTATTAATTTTGGTGTAAATGTATTTAAAGTATCTGCTGAATTAGGAACAGATGGAAATATGTATTTAGGTAATATGAGATTACATGCTAAACATTATGCACAATTTATCTATAGCTATATCTTAACTCCTAAATTAGAACAAACAAAAGATATAGAATATTTAGGTAATTCTAATTTAAGAACTAAGTTAGGTACTAACTTAACTCTTCATACTGGTAAAAAATATTTAAATCCATTTATAGACTTTAACTGGAATTATGATGTTAATTTAGTTGGGGTTAAAGTTGATGATGTTAATTATTATATAGATGGAAATAAAAATATGTTGGAATTAAAATGGGGATTAAAAGATATAGAAATTAATGGTAGATTAAATATGTGGGCTAATGCAGTTCATCGTTTTGGTGAAAGAGGATATAGAGCAAATGGCGTACAGTTAGGTATGTTATATAAATACTAATAATAAATGATGCTTTCTTTATAGGAAGTGTCATTTTTATTGTATATAAATATTAAATGTGTTATGCTTAGTTAAGGAGGATGAGAATATGAGATATTATTTAACTAGTGCTACTATCAATTTTGATGATAGATTATTGATTAAGGAAAATGGATTTATAAATGATTTAAAATTAAATATAAAGAAACCTTGCTCTTTTCTCTTTGTTGCAAATAACCCAAATAATATAGAAGAAACAGAAAAATATGCCTTTGATTTAAAAAATGCTTTAGAGGTTGAAAATATAGAAATAAATGAATTTAATATTCTTGATTCAAGAAATAAAGAAAATGTAGAAGAGCTAATTGTTTCTGCAAATTTAGTTTTTTTAGCAGGTGGACATGTACCTACACAGAATAAATTTTTTCATGAAATCAATTTAAAAAAATATATAGATAAATATGATGGTATAATAATGAGTTGTAGTGCTGGTAGCATGAATAGTGCAAGTAAAGTTTATTCTATACCAGAACATAATGGAGAAGTAAAAGATAGAGAATATAAGAGGGAGCTTGAGGGATTGGGTATTACTGAAGTTAATGTTTTACCTCATTTTGAATTTTTAAAGACCATGAGTGTGGATGGCTTAAATTTAATAGAAGACATAGCAAAAAAAGATAGTATGGAAAGAAAATTTTATTGTCTTGATGATGGGAGCTATATACTTGGTATAAGAGGAGAAATGGAAATAATAAAAGGTAGTGCATATATACTTTCTGATGAAAGATTAGAAAGAATTTCTAATATAGATGAAGAATACAAATTAAGATAGGAGTTTACTATGATATTAGAGTATTTAAAATGGCGTGGTGATTTAGATTTTAAATCAGATAAATTTAATAAAATTGATGCGTTAATACTTTCAAGACTTTCATACATACATTTTGAAGGTATAATTAAGAAAAATGAAACTATAGTATTAAAGGATGCTATTAAGCAATATTTAGATTCTAAAGATATGGAAGCAAGAACTATATGGCCATATGATGCAGATCTTGCAAAACTATTATTAAAATCAAAAAGATATTCAAAATTATTACTAAGTGATTATGTAAATAATATTAGTACTGATGAAGAGAAACAATTTTCAGCCATGGTTATTACTTTGCATGATGGTGTAAGATTTGTTTCTTTTAGAGGTACAGATGGTACAGTGGTTGGTTGGAAAGAAGATTTTAATATGAGTTTTACTAGTAAAGTTCCTGCTCAATTGGAATCAGTTGGCTATTTAAAAAAAGTTTTTGAAAAATATCCTGAAAATGTAATTATAGGGGGACATTCTAAGGGTGGAAATTTAGCGATTTATTCATCTATATTCATAGATGATGTATACAAAAAAAAGATTTTAAGAATATATAACTTTGATGGTCCAGGATTTAATAAAGAAATATTAGATGATGAAAGATATGATATGATAGTTCCTAAAATAGAAACATATATACCTAAGTCGTCTATAGTTGGCTTATTTTTAGAAAGAAAAGAAAAGGTTAAGATAGTAGGAAGTTCTGAAAAACTGATTATGCAACATGATGTTTATTCTTGGAATATTTTAGGAAAAGACTTTATTTATGAAAAAGACTTAACTTTAGATAGTAAGGTATTAAGAAATAGTGTTACTAATTGGTTGAATGTTGTTGATGAAAAACAAAGAAAAGAATTTGTAGACTTATTATTTAATGCTATTTTTGGAATGAATATGAGTATGAAGGAAATAGTTACAAGTTGGGAATCTACAGGTCAGGCACTTATAAAAACTGTAAAAGAACCCATGCTTAGGGAGATGATGTTTAAATCTTTAAGAATAATATATGATGAATATAAGAAGGAGTTTTTCAAAAAATGATAATAGAACATGTTGCTATGTATGTTAATGATTTAGAAAAGACTAAAGTTTTTTTTATAAAATATTTTGATGCTAAATCTAATGATATATATGTTAATAAAAATACTGGATTTAAATCATATTTTTTAAGTTTTTCTAGTGGAGCAAGACTTGAAATAATGAATAGAATTGATATGCAAGATGATGAAAAAGGTTTGTATAGAACGGGATTTGTACATATTGCATTTTCACTTGGAAGTAAGGAAAAAGTGGATGAGTTAACAAATATATTAAAAGATGATGGATATAATGTTATTAGTGGTCCTAGAACGACTGGTGATGGATATTATGAAAGTTTATTTTTGGATTTAGAAGGAAATCAAATAGAAATTACTATATAAAAAATGGAGCATAGGCTCCATTTTTCTATAATTTATTCTTACAATCTCCATTGTTAATGAATTCTTGTAAATTTTCATATGTTGTTTCTATCATATTAGTAACTGCTTCATCAGTGAATGATCCTAAATGAGGAGTTAATAATACTTTAGGGTAAAGACTTACTAATTCTTCAAATAATTCATTAGGTATTTCTTTTCTTGAGAAATCTTTAAAGAATAATTCAGATTCATTTTCTAAAGTATCTATACCAGCACCTGCAAGTTTACCAGATTTAATTCCATCTATTATTGCTTTAGTGCACGTAGTTTCTCCACGTCCTGTGTTTATTAAAATAGAATTATCTTTCATTTTTGAAACAAATTCCTCAGTTACAAGTTTTCCGTTTTCTTTAATAAATGGAACGTGTAATGAAATTATGTCACTTTCTTTTATTAATGTGTCTAAATCTACTTGAGTTACAATATCTTCTATACCATCTTTTTTAAATACATCATATCCAAGTACATTTGCACCTAAACCCTTAAATAATTTAGCTGCTGTAAATCCTATTTTACCAAGACCTATTACTCCAACTTTGCAATTTCTAATTTCTCTAGAAAACATAGAAGAAGTTACTCTGAAGTCTTTGTTAGCAGAATTTGAAGTCATTAAAGCTGTATTTCTTAATAGCATCATCGCAAGTGTAACTGCAAGTTCTGCTATTGCATTAGGTGAATAAAATGGTACATAAGCCATTTTCATTCCTAATTGCTTTGCGTAGTTTATATCTATATGGTTAACACCAACAGTTCTTGTCAGTACATATTTAACTCCACACTCTTTGTAAATGTCTAGGTTTTCTTTTGTCGCCCAACAATTACCTCTTAAGATTACAGCATCATAACCTTTGGCCTTTAATGCTGTTTCTGATGTATTTAAATATTCTGGAATACAAGTAATTTCGAAATGAAATTTTTCATTTAATTCGTGGAAGAATTTTTCTTCAACATCTCTTACACCATAACATAAAACTTTCATTTATTTACCTCTTTCTATATAATACCAGCTGCATGTGTAGCTGCTAATACTAATATCCAAAATATAATTGCAAAAATTGCAAATACAGTATTAACTAATGAAATATTTGAAGCAAGTACAGCTTCTTTTTCAAATTTAATTGCATAAGCAACTGCTACTGTTGCAGGAGGAGTTGCAAGCATTATTACTATAGCTGCTATAGCTTCGTATGCAAATGTAATTCCAAATTTGTTTAATACAACTAAAATTACGAAGAATAAAGCAGGTATTAATATTAATTTGTATCCAGCATAAACTATAGTTAATTTTTCTTTTATAGCATCTGCTAAAGATATTTGTGCTAAAGTCATCCCTATTGCAAGCCATGCAAGTGGAGAAGATAAAGTAGCTAAGTAGTTGATACCGTTAAATAACCATGGTAAAGTTTTATCTATTCTAAAAATAGAAATACTTTGTGCGATCATTTCACCTGTTTTAGCATCTTTTACCATTATACTTGTTTGTGGCATTGCAGATTGGAATATCCATAAAAATAATCCTACAAATGTTGCAATGATAATAGGATTAGCAAAAATTTGTTTTAAATTTTTCTTATCAAATTTTGTTCCACTCATTACAATTAATGCGAATGAATATAAGAAAACTCTATATGCGATATTAAATACATTAGCATATAATGTTCCTTCATTTCCAAATAAACCGTTAATTATAGGGATACCAAAGAAAGTCGTAGAACCAAAAGCTGTTAATACAACTAAAGTATCTTTTAAATCACCTTTTTTATTTGCATATAATATATATCCAAGAAGAATTAATAATACATATGCAACGAAACCAAATACTAAAACATTTATTCCAGTAGTATAAGTTTTTTCACTAATATCTGCTAAGAATGCTTTAAATGCTAATGCAGGTAAAGCAGCACTTAATAAAATAGAACTTAAAACTTTTGAAGCATGTTCATTAACTATTTGTCTTTTTCTTAAAAAATACCCTAAAAGGATAATAAAAATTGTTGAAAAGATAGCTGATAAAAATTTATCATTTAAAACCACCTTTAAATTCTCTAATAACATTTTAAACCTCCATAATTGTTTTAAAGTCTAATTTTAGCATAATAAATTGTAAAAATCAAGTATAGGTGCTATAATTATATTGGTGATTAATTTATGGAAAAGAAAATAGGATATTTAGAACTTTTTACTAGTTTATTTATTATTAATACTATTACTTTTGGTGGAGGTTATACTATAATACCTATAATTAAAGATGAGTTTGTAAATAAACATAAGGCTATAAATGAAGATGAAATGTTAAAAATAGTAACTCTTGCACAGTCTATACCAGGTGTGATGACTATATCAACTTCATTTTTAGTAGGGCAATATACTTTAGGTTTTTTAGGCGCTATTATTGCAGTAATTGCTTCTGTATTACCTTGTATTATAGCAATTTCATTAATAGCTTTTAGTTATAATAAATTGATAGATAATGTATATGTTCAAAAAGTTTTAAAAGGTATAAGTGGTGCAATAATTGCTATGTTATTTTTTACTGTATATAATATGTTTGTAAAACAATTTGAAAATGAAAAAAAATATTTTTATTTATCTATTAATATTTTAGTATTGTTACTTTCTTTAATATTTAAATTAAAACTTTCATATATATTAATAATATGTTCAATATTAGGGTTATATAAGAAATAGGAAGGAGAAATGATGCTTTTAAAACTATATATAGCATTTTTTCAAATAGGTATGTTTGCCTTTGGTGGAGGATATGTAATATTACCTTTAATAGAAGAGTTTATAGTTAATAAATATACTTGGGTTAGTAGTTCAACTTTATTAGATATCATTTCTATTTCTCAAGTAACACCAGGACCTATAGCTATAAATGCTGCAACTTTTATAGGTATGAATAATTATGGAGTTATAGGAAGTATTGTAGCAACTATAGGAGTAATTAGTCCTCAAATAATTTTACTTACAATATTTATTAAATATATAGGTTTTGAAAATAAAATTATGATGAAGATTATAGATGGTATTAAGCCAGCAACAATTTCATTAATATTTATTGCTACTTTAAATATAATGAAGAAAAGTATGTTTGTTAATTTTGCAAATTCATATAAAATAGAATACGTATCATTGGTATGTTTTTTTGTTGCAATAATACTAATGAAGTTTAAGTTTAAGATGAGAAATATTATTTTTATTTGTGCATTGATATCTATTATAATATAGGAAAATCAAGCTTTTTGAATAAAAAAAATAAAAATATAAAAAAAATCAAAAAAAATGCTTGACTTATTTTTATGGTTATGGTATTATAATCCTTGTCAGTAGATGACAGCAAAAAACTAAAATGATTTGGGCCCTTCGTCTAGTGGTCAGGACATTAGGTTTTCATCCTAAAAACAGGAGTTCGATTCTCCTAGGGCCTACCAAATTAATTTAGTAAATGGTCGCATAGCTCAGTTGGGAGAGCACCTGCCTTACAAGCAGGGGGTCACTGGTTCGAGCCCAGTTGTGACCACCATTTATGGAGGTGTAGCTCAGTTGGTTAGAGTGCTTGCCTGTCACGCAAGATGTCGCGAGTTCGAGTCTCGTCACTTCCGCCATTTTTTTTTTGAAAACAATTTATATATTTGCCGCTTTAGCTCATTAGGTAGAGCAGCTGACTTGTAATCAGCAGGTGATTGGTTCGAATCCGATAAGCGGCACCATCGTGGCGAGATACCCGAGTGGCCAAAGGGAGCAGACTGTAAATCTGCCGGCTCAGCCTTCGAAGGTTCGAATCCTTCTCTCGCCACCATTTTTTTATATTTTAGGAGGAAAGATGGTTAGAAAATTAAAAGGTGCACATTCAGGTGCTGCAGGTAACCAATCAGACATAATTAAGAAAGCACAAGCTATGCAAGAAAGAATGCTTCAAATTCAAGAAGGATTAAAAGATTTATTCGTTGAAGAAACAGTTGCTGGGGGATTAGTAACAGTTAAAGCAAATGGACAAAAAGACATAGTTGAAATAAAAATATCTCAAGATATCATAAATGATGCAGCAGAAGAAAAAACCCCAGAAGAGTTATCAGCATTAGTTTTATCAGCAGTAAATGGAGCTATGAAAAAAGCAGAAGAATTAGCTGAAAGAGAAATGAGTGTTGTTACTGGTGGAGTAAGCATCCCAGGATTATTTTAAAAAATAAGTTAATATATTCAGACTCAAGATTTATCTTGGGTCTTTTTTTCTTGTAAAGTGTAGTTAATTATGTTAAAATATATTACTAGAGGAGGAAAAATGAAGAAAAAAAATATTAAAATAAAAGACAATGAAATTATAGAAAAAGTAGATGAAAAAGAAGCTTTTAAAACTAAATTAGTATTGATTATTTCAATGTTAATACCTTTTTTTGGTCCGTATATAATATATTTTTCTAGAATTTCACTTCCTAAGAGAACAAAATTTATTCTTGTACAGATATTAAATAAGTCTTTTACTATGTCGTTAATATATTTAGTATTGATGATGGTATCTAAGAATATGTTATTAAAAAATGGTGATGCAAAAATGTTTGAAAATATATGGACTTTCATGTTTTTCTTATTTGTATGCTCTATGTTAATACAATTTATTAAATCTATACAATGGTTAAATGGTAAAGATGTTAAATACAAATATATATTGAAACTATTTAAGGAGGAATATTAATATGGATAAGTATAATCCACTTGATATAGAACAAAAATGGTATAAAATATGGGAAGAAAAAGGATATTTTAAACCATCAAAAGATGATGAAAAACCCGCATATAGTATTGTAATTCCACCACCAAATGTAACTGGTGTGTTACATATGGGACATGTATTAAATAATACTATTCAAGACGTTGTAGTTAGATACAAAAGAATGAAGGGTTATGATACTTTATGGCAAACTGGTACAGATCATGCTGGAATTGCAACTCAAAATGTTGTTGAAAGAAAACTTGCTAAAGATAATTTAAGAAAAGAAGATTTAGGAAGAGAAGAATTTATAAAAAAAGTTTGGGAATGGAAAGAAGAACATGGTGGAATAATAACTAGACAACAAAGAAGAATAGGTAACTCTGTTGACTGGGAAAGAGAAAGATTCACTATGGATGAAGGTTTATCAGAAGCTGTAAAAGAAGTATTCGTAACTTTATATAATCAAGGACTAATATATAAAGGTGAATATATGGTTAACTGGTGTCCTAGATGTACTACAGCACTTGCAGATGATGAAATTGATCATATAGATAAAGAAGGAAGTATTTGGGAAATTAGATATCCTTTAAAAGATGAAGAAGGTTATTTAGTTGTTGCAACTACTAGACCTGAAACTATGCTAGGGGATACAGGTATAGCTGTAAATCCTGAAGATGAAAGATATACTCATTTAATAGGTAAAAAAGCTATTTTACCATTAATGAATAGAGAAATACCTATAGTTGCAGATAATTATGTAGATAAGGAATTTGGAACAGGTGTAGTTAAAATGACACCAGCACATGATCCTAATGACTTTGAAGTTTCAAAAAGAACTGGGCTTGAAATTATTAATGTTTTCACTGAAGATGCAAAAATAAATGATTTAGGTGGAAAATACAAAGGTATGGATAGATTTGAAGCAAGAAAAGCTATACTTAAAGATTTAGAAGAACTAGGACTTTTAGTTGGCGTTAAAAAACATAATCATGCTGTAGGTCATTGCTATCGTTGTAAAACTGTAATAGAGCCAAGAATTTCTGATCAATGGTTTGTAAGAATGGAACCACTTGCCAAAAGAGCTTTAGAAGTAGTTAGAAATGGTGAAATTAAATTAACTCCTAAGAGAATGGAGAAAAGATACTATAACTGGCTTGAAAATATTAGAGACTGGACTATAAGTCGTCAAATATGGTGGGGACATAGAATACCTGCATATTACACACCTAATAATGATTTAATAGTTGCTAAAAATTTAGAAGATGCAAAGAAAATTTGTGTTGAAAAATTTGGTGAAGAAATGGAATTAAGAGAAGAAACTGATGTACTTGATACATGGTTCTCATCAGCACTTTGGCCATTTTCAACTATGGGTTGGCCAGAAAAAACAAGAGATATAGAAAGATACTTCCCTACTGACTTACTAGTTACAGGTGATGATATAATTTTCTTCTGGGTAGCTCGTATGATAATGATGAGTTTACATTTCTTAGATACTATTCCGTTTAAGGAAGTATATTTTACAGGAATTATTAGAGATGAAATTGGAAGAAAAATGTCTAAATCATTAGGTAATGCACCAGATACTTTAGGTATTATAGATAAATATGGTGCTGATGCTGTAAGATTTAGTTTTATGTATAATACTAGTCAAGGTCAAGATATATTATTCTCAGAAAAATTATTAGAAATGGGATTAGCATTTGCTAATAAGATATGGAATGCATCTAAATTTGTAATTTCTAATTTAGAAGGATTTAATGAAAATATTTCTATACTTGATTTAGACTTTAAATTAGAAGATCAATGGATATTATCTAAGTTACAATTAGCAGCTAAAAATATTAATAAAGAAATGGAAGAATATAATATTGATACTTCTGCTAAAATAGCATATGAATTCTTTAGAAACGATTTCTGTGATTGGTACTTAGAAATAGCTAAAACAAGAATTTATGGAATAGATGAAAATGATACTGATAGACAGACTGCACAATGGATACTAAGACATGTATTAGATAATGGACTAAGATTACTACATCCATTTATGCCATTTGTTACAGAAGAAATATGGCAAAAAGTAAAAACTTATGGAGAAAGTATTATGTTAGTTGAATATCCTGAGGAAGATAAAGGATTATTAAATCTTGAAGCTATTAAAGAATTTGATTATCTAAAAGATGCTATTTCATCTATAAGAAATATTAGAGCTGAAAATAATATATCACCAGCTAAGAAAATAGATATAATAATTGATAGTGAAGATGAATCTGAAAAAAATCTATTAATTAATAATCCTAAGATTTTAGATAAACTTGCAAATGTTGAAAGTATTAAAATATTAACAGAAGTACCTAAGATGTCAGGATTTAGGGTAGTAGGTAATGCAAAAATATATGTTTCTCTAGAAGGACTAATAGATGTAGATAAAGAAATAGAGAAGTTAAATAGAGAAATAGAAAAAGTAAAAAAAGAACTTGAAAGAACGAATTCTAAATTATCTAATGAATCATTTGTTTCAAAAGCACCAAAAAATGTAATTGAAAAAGAAAATGCAATTAAAGATGAGCTAGAAGGAAAACTAAAAAAATTATTAGATAATATCGATATTTACAAAAAATAGTGGACTTTTTTAAAAAAATGTTGTATACTATCATTGAAAATATATAAAAGAAAAAATTAGGAGGATAAGAATGAAAAAGGCATTTTTAATGTTAACTGCTTTAGCATCATTAAACGCTGTTGCTGGAGTTGAGTTACAAGTTAAAGGTGGATACGATGTATTCAGAAGACAATCAGTTACTGACAAATTCTTCAATGATCAAACTAGAGATTTAGAAAGAGGATTTGTAGTAAACGCAGAATTATTCCCAATCAACCAATATAAAGTTGAAGTAGGGGTTGGAGCAGAGTATAACTTCTCTGACAAAACAGCAGGATATGGATTCCAAAAATATTCTGATGTAAACAATAATGGTGTATTACAAGAAGATAAAAAATATCACCATGTACCAGTATATGCTGTAATCAAAGCAAACGTATTACAATTAGAATCAGGAGATGCACCTCTTGCTATAGTTGGTAAATTAGGATATGGATTTGTAAGACAACACGGAGAAACAGATGCAAAAGGATCAGGTGGATTATACTATGCAGTAGGATTAAACGGAGAATATGGACCATTTGTTGTTGAAGCTTTAGCATCAAGAACTCACATCATGGTTAAACCTACTCAAGAACCAGGACAATTATTTGCTGAAGATAAACCAGGTGTAATAAACAAAGTTGGATTAACTGCAGGATTAAGATTAGGACAATTAGCAGCACCAGCTGTTGAAGAACCAGTTTTACCAGTTGAACCAGTTAAACCTGAAGTTAAACCTGAGCCTAAACCAGAACCAAAACCAGTTGTTAAACCAGAACCAAAACCAGAACCAAAACCTGAAAAAGAAAAATGTCCAGATGACGGCGTAAAAGTAGTAGAAAAAGTTGTGGAAAAAATCGTTGAGGTTAAAGTTCCAGTTTACGTAGAACCAAAAGTTAAGAAAATAGAATTAAGTGCAGATACATTATTCAAATTTGATAAATATAAATTAGAAGATATGTTACCTGCAGGTAAAGCTGAAATAGTAGAACTAGTTAAGAAATTAGGAACTGACTATGTAAGATTAGATAGAATAGACTTAATCGGACATACAGATAGATTAGGAAGCGACAGCTACAACATGGCTTTAGGATTAAGACGTGCTCAAACTGTTAGAGCTTACTTACAAGAATTAGGTGTAACTACTCCAATTACTGTTGCAAGTAAAGGTGAAAGAGAACCTAAAGTTAACTGTCCAGGATCAAAAGCTACAGATGCATTAAAACAATGTCTATTACCAAACAGACGTGTTGAAATCAACTTAACTGGATTAGAAATCCAATACTTAGAACAAAAATAAGTTAAATAAATAAAGCAGGAATTTAATTCCTGCTTTTTATTTTAGTTATTTGTTATATTTTATTTATTCTTTTTGTAAAGATAGAATTCAAAAATACCTTCTTCACATAAGTTTGGTTTATACTCATCTATATAATCTTTTAAATCTTCAGTTATCACTTTTCCTTGTCCACCTGTAGATACAACATATGAATTTGGATAAATATTTTTATATTGGTTAATTAGTTCTTTTATAGCACCAATATTTGAATAATATATTCCAACATTTATTTGAGTTACAGTCGTATTACCAAGTACTGCCTCTGGTTTTTCAAAAGTAACTTTTGGAAGTTTTGCTGTATTTTGAAATAATGCATTTATTGATAAGTCTATACCCGGTAATATAGCTCCGCCTAGATAACTTCCATTTCTTACAACTTCAAAAGTTGTTGCTGTACCAAAATCTAATATAATACATTCTCTATCTTTAATATATTTCTTCATTGCAAGTATAGTTGCTATTCTGTCTGATCCTAAATTTCTTTCAGTAGCAGTAGCAAAACTTATTAAATTGTCATCTATATTTGAAACATTTAAAATATATGGTTCACAGTTAAAATATTTCTTTGATAAATAGTTAAAGATATCATTTAAATGTGGTACTACAGATGAATATACTACCTCATTTATTTCTTTTAGATCTATCTTTTTAAAATCACATAATGTTTTAAGTGTTGCAAATAATGTATCTTCAGTTAAATTTGTTTTGCTAGGTATTCTAAATTTCTGTATAATTTTACCTTCATTATCATAAATAATTGGACAAATGTGTGTGTTTCCAATATCAAATCCAAGTATCATATTATCACCTCTTGTATATTCTAGCAAATTGCAGGATAAAAGTAAAATAATTAAAATAAAATTAAAAATAGATTGACAAAATATAATTTAAATAGTAAAATATTAGTAAGAAATGGAGGGGGTATGAATAAGAAAAATAGAGGATTTACATTAATAGAAATTATTACTGTTATTGCTATTATTGGTATACTTGCAAGTATAGCAGTTCCTAAGGTTGGTAAGTATATTGATAGGGCAAATGAAACTAAAATATTTGCAGCAGTTTCTGAATTAAATAATACATATATATTGATGAATATAGATGGAAAAAAAGAAATTGATATTAATTCTATTATTTCAGAATCTGAAAATATAGGGATTAATATTGAAAATGGTAGTAGTTCATTTACTGTAGGTAGATATAAAGGCTCTTTTTTGATAGATGATGAGAAAATAATTGCTAGTGTTACAGAACCTGAAGTTGCAACATATACTTTAAATGGCAAGAAAAAATGAGGTATTTTATTTATTTATTATTAGTATATATTTCATATTTAGATTTAAAAGAAACATATATTTATGATAGAGATTTGTTAATATTGTTTTTATTGATTTTTTTTAGTACTAAAGAAGGTATGTATTCTAGTTATTTAGGTATGGGAATTTTTAGTATACCTTTTTTTATACTTTTGATAATAGAATATCATATAAAATATGAGTTAATTGGGTTGGGTGATGTTAAATTAATAATTATTTTTGGGATATATTTTGGTTATAGAGATGCATATTTTTTATTATCATTTTATCAAGTTATGTTTTTAAGTTCTTTAATATATGGCTTAATATTAAGAAAAAGATATGTTCCATTTGCACCAGCTATGTGTCTTTCTTTTGTATTTCATGATGTGATGTATGTATGAAAAATAGGGGGGAGATGTTAATAGAAACAATTTTGTCTAGTTTAATATTTATTTCAACACTTTTTGTAAATTATAGTTTTTTTAAAAGTATATATATGTTAGAAAAAAAACAAAAAATACTTCTAAAGAATATCAATGGTTTACAAAATTTATTAGTTGATATGAAGTCTTTAGATAAAGAAAGAATGGAAAAATTAATATGTGATAGATGTATATTTGATGGTATTGAGGATTTTAGTGATTTTATAGGGTTAAAACCTTATGATATAGAAGGTGAAATAATATTTAGTTTAATTATAGATAGGGGAGTAGCATTTATAGAACTTAATGGGACTAAGGAGTATGTATTAATTGAGAAGTAGGGGATATTTTCTATTAGAATATATATTAGCTATAATGTTTTTTACTTTGTTATTAGTATCTATAAATAGAAATCTAACTATTCTTTTAAAGTTACAAAAGTCTTTGATTAAAGATCAAGTAGAAATATATGGCTTATTAAATGGTGTGATAAAGAAGGTAAGAAGTAGGGATTTAAATGAAAAAGATAATAATAAATATGATATTTATATAGAAAGAAAAAAAGTAATTTTTTTTGATGAAGGACAAGAGATTTTATTAGTATGTAATGATAAGGGTATGTATGCAAATAATAAAAAAATTATAAAAGATGTTAATTGTGGTTTTAATTTATATGGAGATGTTTTAGAAATTAGGGTTGAAAAAGAAGAGGTTTTAATAATTAGGAGGGTTAAATTATGAAAAATAAGGGGATTAGTTTATTATATGTTTTGATATTTTCTAGTATTAGTTTATTGGTAGTATCTAGTATTTTTATATATAGATTTGAGAGAATTAAAACAATGGAGTTTTTTATGCATGAAAAGTACAGTGCTAAAATGTTAGAAAATGATTTACGTAGAGGTAGAATTAAAATTATAGACTATGTTGATAGAAGTGATGTTGTTTGAAAAAACATTTAATAATTTTAGTGTTGGAAAAAATATATATAAAATTTGATGATGAAGAATATCAATATATATATGATGATATATTTTTAGATTTGGAAGATAATTTAGAGGAATTAAATATATCAAAAGAACTGCCTATATATTTAATTTTGGGGTCAGAAATATGTGGTTTTAATAAAACTTTAGATAAAGAAATAGCAAGAAAATTTAAGAATATTTTATCTGAAAACTATAATTTAAAGAAAGTATTTACTATTTATGATTTTATATTAGGAAAAACTTGTATAATACTTAATGATTATTCTATTAAAATAGATGAAGGTATAGAAAAAATTGATTTTGTGTTATCAGATTATGAAAAAGATCAAGATTTTATTGGCTATAGTTTAATATTAGGTGGAGATAAATTGAAAGAATATCTATTTAATCAAGATGTTTATAAAAAAAGTTTTTTAAATATTAGTCAAATTATTTTGTATATATATTTCATTGCTTCTTTTTTCTTTTTTATTCTTTTGTTTATATTTACTGATAATAAATATGATACAAAAAATATTGAAAATGAAATAAAAGTTTTAGAAAAAAGTTTAGAAGAAAAGAAAGAAAAAAGATATGAAGTAAAAAAAGAAAATGTTGAAATAAAACCAAAAATTAGCAACCCTTTTAAAAAACCTTTTTATATGGATATAGAATTTTTTTTAAATACCAATGTATATGGTTTAAGTTATACAGGAATAGAATATGATGATGATATTTGGAAGGTTAAAGGTGAAGTTAAAGATATAAAGGGGTTAGAGTTGTTTGAGAAAAAATTAGAAAAATATTTTGATAAATTAAGTGTAGTAGAATTAAAAGATAAAGATGAGGGAATTTCATTTATTTATGAATTTGAAAATAAAGAGGTTTAGATACGTATACACAGTTTTACTTATACTATTTTCATGCTATATATATATAGAAAAGAAAAATTATTATTTAGATAAGATGGATGTAGTTTTAAAACTTAAGGAAGAATTAGATGAAGTAGATGTTGAATACGATCAAGAAATAGTTATGGAACTTAAAAATGAAGAAGTTAGTAAGATAGTTATAGATGATAATGAATTTATTAAGGCTATTTATTATTTTTCTAACTATACTTCTACTAAATTGATAGATGCTTCTAGACCTATAATAAAAGAAAGTGATGATTATTTTGAAAAGGTTTATGTAGTTTTCAAATTAGAGGGTAGTCTCTATTCTTTATATAATTTTATGCAACTTATTTTTTTGTCAGAAATATTTATTGATAATAGTGAAACATATCTGTTATTAAATGGAGATTATTTTGAAATATCTTTGGGTTATTATAGGGAGAGGTTATGAAAAAATTTTTTTTGTTTTTTTATTATTTAATAATTTAGTATCTTTTTCTGAAAAAAAGTATATTAGTGAAGAGAATTTGAAAAAAATAAGGCTATATAATGAGGAAAAGGTTGTGAAAAATAAGGAGGTAAACACTGAAGTCATAAAAAAACCAGTACATGAGGTAATTAATATACAAAACATAGAAGAATCAGAAGTTTTAAAATTAAATGGTACTTATGGAGTTGATATTAAAAAGGTGGGTGAAAAATATTTATTGATGGGAGAAAAAGATAATATATCTAAATTTAAAGAGATAGTATTTAATTTAGATAAAATTAAAAGACAGGTAGTTGTAAAATTGAATGTAATAGATACATCTTTTTCTTTGTTTGATAGATTAGGATTAAATATTAAATTAGAAGAAAATAAAAATGATAATATGGTAGGAGAATTTTTGAATAACAAGCTTTCATTAGCTAATTTACTTAATTTTGGTGGTAATAAGTTAGGCTTAGATATAGAAAGTTTAAAACAAAATGGTGATATATACATAAATACTTTCCCTGTATTAAAAGTAATGAATGGTAGTGAAGGTGAAATAAAATTAACTGATGAATATTTTTATGTAATGAAGGATAAAAAAATGGAAAGTACCGAAGCAGGAATAATATTTAGGATTAAACCTAATATAATCACTAAAGGTTATAAGGAATATGTAGAATTAGATATGTATTCTGAAATATCCAGTTTTAAGGGAGAAAAATTTAGAAATAAAAATATATTGAATACTAAAATTTTAGTTAAGAATAAAAGTTGCACTTTTGTATCCAATGTAAATAGAGAAAGTAAAAGTATAGAAACAACTTCTCCTAATATACCTATTTTTTCTACTATATTTAAAAAGAGATATAAAAGTAGAGAAAAAAGAAATGTGTACTTTGAAGTTGAGGTTGAAATTTTGAATGAATAAAAATAGGTATAGAAATGAAATTGTAAGCAGGTTATACATACTGTCTAAAAGTGAGATAAATATAATTGAAAGTGTAGAAGTTTTGTGTAGGATATATAAAGGTAAGCAAAAAAAATCTCTTTTAAAGTTAAAGAGGGATATAGAAAGAGGAAAGAGTTTAAAAGAAGCATTTAAAAATATAGATAAAAGCAATGAATTTTTAAGTTATATACATATAGCAGAAAAAACAGGTAATGTTAAGGAGGTATTTGGTATACTTAATGAAAAATATGTTTTTGAAGAAAAAATGTATAAAGAAGTAGTTAACATAATTAGTTACCCTTTATTTCTTTTGATAACAACTTTTGTAATTTTAATTTTTATGTTAATATTTTTGGTACCAAGATTTGTTGAAATATATGAAGAGTTAAATGCTGAATTACCATATATAACTAAATTAATAATAAAATTATCAAAAAATATAGTTGAGTATAAATTATATTTAATATTTTTTTTGTTGTCTAAATTAATGTTAATTAGATATTTGATTAAAGTATATAAATATAAAATAGATAGATATAAATTTATAATTAAAATATATAGAGATCAATTTTTACTGAGATATATACAAGGTATATATATGCAATTAAAATCAGGAATAGATTTTTATGATGCTATAAAAAATATTGATATATTGGAGAATGATTATTTTAAATTAGAAATGAATAAAATAATTTTAAAATTAGGTAAGGGTATGTCACTTAAGAAAATATATGCAAATAAGATAATTTTTGATGATGAATTTAATGCGATAATAAGTATAACAGAAAAAACGGGTGATTTAATTTCAAGTTTTGAAGGATTGTATGTTATTTATAGTAGTAGAGTAAAAGAAAAAGTTAGGATAATATTAAAGGTGTTAGAGCCATTAAGTATAGTAGTTATAGCGTTAATAGTAGGGGTAATTTTAATTGCTTTAATGATGCCTATGCTGAGTGTTGGAGAGGCTATAATATAAAAAATAAAAAAAATAAAAAAAAGTTCTTGACATAGAGGGGGGTCTTATGGTAAGATTATTAATGTCCATAACGGACGAGGACAATGGAAAGAAAAGGAATAAATAAAGCAAACAAGAAAGACAAGAAGTCAATTTAAGGTAAGAACAATA
>NZ_LOHX01000302.1 GCF_001559775.1 Streptobacillus felis
AAACAGAAGAAAACATAAGTTTGTAGGTGAAATAAATGAAAAAATTTAAATTTAATAAAGATCAAATATCACTGTATTTAATAATGTTACCTTTCATAATATGGTATATGCTATTTATGTTCAAGCCTATGTATGGATTATTGATAGCATTTAAGGATTATAGCATATTTAAAGGTATAGCAGGAAGTCCTTGGGTAGGATTAAAACATTTTAAAATGTTCCTTACATCACCAGAATTTTTTAGAACTTTGAAAAATACATTAATGTTAAATGTATATTCATTATTAATAGAATTTCCTTTAGCTATATTAATAGCTTTAATGTTAAATGAAGTTAAGAATAAGATATTTAAAAGTTTTGTACAAACAGCTTCGTTTATACCTTACTTTATAGCTATAGTTATTGCAGCTGGGATAACTATTAATATGTTATCACCTAATACTGGGGTAGTGAATATAATATTACAAAAATTAGGTTTTGAGAAAATTTATTTCTTAATTAAACCAGAATATTTTAGAGGTATATTTGTTGGACTTAATTCATGGAAAAATACAGGATTTAACGCAATAATATATATAGCAGCTTTAACTGCTGTGGATGAGCAGCTTTATGAAGCCGCGAAAATAGATGGAGCAACAAAATTACAACAATTAATTAATATTACTATTCCAAGCATTATGCCAACTATAGTAGTAATGTTAATCTTAAAAATAGGTTCTATGTTAAGTGTTGCATTTGAAACAGTATTATTACTATATCAACCTGCTACATATGAAACAGCAGATGTAATTAGTACTTATGTATATAGAACTGGGGTAATTAATCAAGATTTTGGATTAGCAACAGCAGTAGGACTATTCAATGCTATAGTTGCAATGATATTAGTTTATGCAGCTAATACTATAAGTAAAAAAGTAGCTAATCTAGGAATATGGTAGGAGATAGAGATGAAAATAAGAATGAGTACAGATGAAAAAGTATTTAATACTATAAATTACTTTTTATTAACAGTTTTCGCAATAGTATTCCTATATCCAATAGTTTATGTGTTTTCAGCATCATTTAGTAATCCCTTTTTATTAGAAACAGGACAGGTTACATTATTACCTAAAGGATTTACTTTTGCATCTTTTATAGCTGCATTTAAAACTTCAGGTATATGGAGAGCTTATGCTAATACCATTTTTATAACTGTAGTTGGAACATTTGTAAGTATGGTATTTACAATCAGTGGTGCATATGTGTTATCAAAACCAGATTTAAAATTTAGAAAAGCAATGATAATGTTAGTTGTTGTAACTATGTGGTTTGATCCTGGTATGATACCGAAATACTTAAACTTTAGAGATTTAGGTATGATAAATAGTTATTCAGGAATAATAGTAGGTTTTGCTATAAATACATTTAATGTAATAATTTTAAAATCATTTTTTGAAAGTGTACCAAGATCATTAGAAGAATCAGCAAGAATTGATGGTGCAAGTCAGTTTAGAATTATGACTAATATATATTTACCATTATCAACTTCAGCTATAACAACAGTTTCACTATTTTATGCTATATCACGTTGGAATGGATATTTCTGGACTATGATACTTTTAAGAGATGATGCAAAGGCACCTTTACAAGTTTTCGTTAAGAAATTAATAGTAGATAAGATGTCTAGTGGTGAAGCAGCTCAATTAATTACACCAGAGAGCTTAACATCACCTCAATCAATTATTTATGCAATAATAGTAATCTCAGTATTACCTATGTTAATTGCATATCCATTTATACAAAGATTCTTTAGAAAAGGTGTAACACTTGGAGCAGTAAAAGGATAATAATAATTAAAAAATATAAATAGAAGGAGAAGAAATTATGAAAAAATTATTAGCATTAGGACTTTTAGGACTAGTATTAGCAAGTTGTGGTAAGAAAGAAGAAGCAGCTACAACAGGACCAAGAGAAACAACAATATTTGCGATGCATTTAGGGAAAGCTTTAGATCCAAGCTTACCAGTATTTGCAAAAGCTGAGCAAGATACTAATATTAAATTAGTAAATGTTGCATCTCAAAACCAAACTGACCAAATTCAAGCATTTAATTTAATGCTTACTGAAGGGAAATTACCTGATATCATTTCTTATGAATTATCAGCAGACTTAGAAAATTTAGGAATTGAAGGTGGATTAATACCTCTTGAAGATTTAATTAATGAACATGCACCTAACTTAAAGAAATTCTTTGAAGAAAATCCTAGATATAAAAAAGATGCAGTTGCAGTTGATGGACATATCTATATGATTCCAAACTATTATGATTACTTTAACTTAAAAGTATCTCAAGGATATTTCATTAGACAAGACTGGTTAGATAAATTAGGATTAAGCCAACCAAAAACAGTTGATGAACTATATACTACATTAAAAGCGTTCAGAGAGCAAGATCCAAATGGAAATGGTAAAAAAGATGAAGTTCCATTCTTCGTAAGAGCTAATAATGTAAGAAAAGTATTAACATCACTTGTTGACTTATTCAAAGCTTCACCTATATGGTATGAAGAAAATGGTATGGTTAAATATGGACCAGCACAAGATTCATTCAAACATGCAATTAAAGAATTAGCTAAATGGTATAAAGAAGGATTAATAGATGAAGAACTATTTACAAGAGGATTAGAAAGTAGAGATTACTTATTATCTAATAACTTAGGAGGAGCTACAGATGACTGGATAGCTTCAACAAGTGGATACAATGTAAGCTTAGCAGATAAAATACCAGGATTTAACTTTAAATTAGTTCTTCCATATGAATTAAATGGAAATGCAAAAACTAGACATGCTAGAACTACTTACTTAGGTGGATGGGGAATCTCTAAAGATGCTACAGATCCAGTTGCTTTAATTAAATACTTTGATTATTGGTATTCACCTGAAGGAAGAAGATTATGGAACTTTGGTATTGAAGGTTCTGAATATACTTTAGTTGATGGTAAACCAGTATTTACAGATGCAGTAATGAAAAACCCTGATGGTAAAACTCCACTAGCGGTATTAAGAGAAGTTGGAGCACAATTTAGATTAGGAGCATACCAAGATGCTGAATATGAATTAGGTTGGGCAACTGATTTAGCTAAAGAAGGATTCAAATACTATATGGATAATGATGTAGTATTAGATGAATTACCAACACTAAAATATACTAAAGAAAGATCAAAAGAATTTGTTTCTATAGATACAGCATTAAGAGCAGTTGTTGAAGAAAAAGCTCAACAATGGATCTTAGGTTCTGGAGATGTTGAAAAAGAATGGGATGCATTCATTAAGAGATTAGAAGATTTAGGATTAAAAAATGCTGAAGAAATCCAAAACGAAGCATTCAAGAGTTTCAATAAATAAATTTTAATAATGAAGGGAGAAGAAATTCTCCCTTTACTTAAACAATGGGGAGATATATGTTTGACTTTAGTATAAAGTATAACTATGTTTTAAATAATTTTGATGTAAGTAATTATCTTGAACAAGCTGAAAAAATTTTAGAGAATAAATTAATATTTATACATCCGTGGGATATGGAAAGAACCTCTACATACTATAATATACCTAAAAATTGGAATGAATTAGTAAATGAAGATGAAGAATGGATATTCATGAGAAGTCGTATGAACTATTTTGATCCTCTGTTTTTATCTTATGAAAAAAGTAAGGATATTAAATATATTAACAAAATAAAGGAAATAATATTTGACTTTATAAATAAACACAAAAAACTTAAATATGAATTAAGCACTAGAACACTAGATAGTGGAATTAGAATGGTTAATATACTTAAAAGTATAATATATCTTAAAGAAATAAACTTAATTTCTAAAGATGAAGAAGATAAAATAGTTAAACACTTAGACGATACATGCACTTATCTTTTTGATGCCTTTGTAGAAAAATATTTTCATAGTAATTGGGGATATATACAAATGGCAGGAATATATACTTTTGGTTTGATGTATAATAAAAAGTATGCAAAAAGAGCAAAAAAATACATGAAAAAACAATTAGAAATTCAATTTTTATCCGATGGACTACATATAGAAAAGTCTATGACTTATCACTATCAGATGTTAATATATACAGCGTGGATAGTTATGATAGAGAGATTATACGATATAAAAAACAGTTTATTTTTAAAATATTTAAGAAAAATGGTAGATTCAGCTCAAAAATTACATTATCCAAATTTAAGACAAATTAATTTTGGAGATAGTGATGATGATAATATAGAAGATATATTATCTATGGCGAATGCTATTTTAAAAAGAAAAAGTAAATATATGCCAAAAGAAACATCATATATGTTTGCAGGAAGTTTTTTAGATGATTATGAAGTAATAGAAAATATTTTAGATAAAAAAGAGTACTTTTTGAAAGAAAGTGGATATTATCACTTAATAAATAAGGATTATTCATTTAGTACCTATTTAACTAATATGACATCTGGGCATTTACATGTTGATTTATTTCATTTTAATTACTTTAATAAGGTAGAAATGCTTGTTGATAAAGGAAGATATACTTATTTAGAAAAAAATGAAGATAGAAATTATCTAAAAAGTGTAAGGTCTCATAATAGCTTAGTAATAGATGATAAAGAATTTTTAAATATTAAAAATTCATGGGAGTATTCAGGTAATTACCCTATAATTAATCCTATGGAAAGAATAGAAGAAAATGGAGTAGTTTCTCTAAAATTAAGTGCTTTTGATATAGATGCTAATGCATATATTGAAAGAAGATATATACTTTGTGAAGATAATGTAATAATAATAAATAGAATATATACTAAAGGTAAACATAAAGTTAAATTTTACTATAACCTTCATCCAAAACTGTCATTTAATTTAGAAAGTAAAAGAATACTTTTAAATAAGGAAATATATTTTGAAATAGGTAAATATATTATTGATGAAGGTATATATAGTAGTAAGTACAATGAAAAAGAAAATAATAAGGTAGTAATGGCAGAATATGAATTTGTAGATAAAATACAAGTAATACATAAAATACTAAATAAGGGAGTAATGTTTGAAGAAATAGAAAGCGATGAAAATATTTATTCCTTTAAAATTACTACTAAAGATAAGAAGTATAATATATTTTGTAAAAATGAAGATAGTATAGAGAAACAAAATGTTTCCTATATACAAAGTAGTGCGATATATAATAAATTTAAGGTGGAGATTAAATGAAAAAAATAATAATATTTTTTACACTAATTTTAGGAATTTTAAGTTTTAATAGTGAGACTAAAGAGATACAAAATATGAAAATGAAATGGAAGGAATTTTTATTGAGTGTACCTCATAATATATCTTTAAAAGAGATATCTGCAGTAGATAAAGAAAAAAATTTAGAAAAACTAAATAAGAGTTCTAAAGATATTTTAAATAGAATTACTGTATATGAAACACAAGATTATGCTTTTAAAAATTATAAAGATATGAATAATGGGGATCATGTATTAAAATCTTTAAGAGATGTACAGGCTTTAATGAAGGCTTATCTTACTCCTGGTACAGAAGTTTATGGAGATAAGGAAGTAAAAGAAATGATGAACCTTGCATTAGAGATAATATCAAATAAAGGTTATGTTGAAGGTGAAATGGAAAAAGGAAATTGGTGGCATTGGGAAATAGGTATACCTAAAACACTTAATGAGTTACTAATTATAGGTGAGGGAATAATAGATAAGGAAATTGAAACTAAATTATTAAAAGCTTCACATTATTTCCAACCAGATCCTGAATTTTCAGGTCTTTCTCCTGCAGCAGCAACTTCTACTAGCCCGAATAAAAGAATATCTACTGGGGGGAATAGAACGGATACAGCTTTAGTTACTTATGGTAGAGGAATAATTGAAGGTAATGCAAGCGAAATAAAAAGAGCTATAGATTCAGTTGCTATAGTTGGAGAATTTGTTGAAAAAGGTGATGGATTCTATAAAGATCATTCATTTGTTCAACACGGAAATGTAGCATATAGTGGGACATATGGACAAGTATTATTAAATGGACTTTCAATGTTTATATATCTTACTGGAGATACTTCATTTGAAATTAATAATCCAAACATTAATAATGTTTATGAAGTAATAGTTAATGGATATCCTTATTTATTAATTAATGGTGGAATTAATGATTCAGTTAATGGTAGAACTATAAGTAGAGATAATTCAAGTGACCTAGAAAGAGCAAGAGGAATAATTAATTCATTAGCATTAATATCTCGTGGTGCAAATAAGGAATATAAAGGTAAAATTGAAGCTTTAGTAAAAAAAGCTATAGTTGATAATAATGCAGAATACATGCCAGATTTTGTAAATAATTTAGTAATAAAAAATATATTGAAAGATATAGCTGATGATAAAGAAATTAAATCTATGAATGTTAGTGGAACTAAAGTATTTTCATATATGGATAGAGCTGTTAGTATAGGTGATAATGGATTAAAATTTGTAGTTTCTATGCATTCTAATAGAATAGCAAACTTTGAAACTATGAATAAAGAAAACTTAAAAGGTTGGTATACTGGTGATGGTATGACATACATATACACTAATAATTCAGGTGATTTTATAGAATATTGGCCAACGATTAATCCTTTAAGATTAGCAGGTACTACAGAAAGTACTAAAGATAGAACCATTGCAAGTGGAGAAAGAAGACTTGCAAAAGATTTAAGTCCAAAAACTTGGGTAGGTGGAGCAAGTAATGGGAATGTAGCTTTTGTAGGTATGGACTTTATTTCTTGGAATAATCTAACAGAGGCTAAAAAAAGCTACTTACTATTAAATGGTACTATGGTTGCTATGGGATCAAATATTAAAAGTACTGATGGTGAAGTAATAACTGTAGTTGATAATAGAATAAATAATGATAGTGCTAATAAATTAGTATATACACCTTTAAAAGATACTTTAATAGAAAAAAATATAGTTGAAAGAAGTGGAAGCTTTAAAGAATTAGGTGGGAAAAAAGCTGATATAATTAATAAAGAATATGTAGAATTAGTAATTAATCACGGAAATAATCCTGAAAATGCTAATTATGCTTATGCTGTTTCAGATAAAGAAATTAAAGATATTGAAATACTTAAATTAGATGAATTTGCTCATATAGTTAAAAAGGATAATTTATTAGCAATAAATTCTTGGACGGATAATAAAATATATGTAGATGGAATAGAAATTAATAATGAATTGTCATTAATAAAAGAAACAAATGATAAAGGAATGTATGTTACTATAGCAGATCCAAATCATATTTTAGAAGAAGCTAAGATAGTAATAGATGGTAAATATGATTTAGAAATATTAAATGATAATGTTGTATTAGAAAATTTAGGTAATAAGACATTTTTAAGTTTTAAATTAAATAAAAATGGTCTTAGCAATACTGTAAAATTAATTAAAAAATAGATGGGATTAATATGGAAAAGAAATACAATTTGATTTTTCTTTTTGCGGATCAATGGAGAAGAAATGCAGCAGGTTTTGTGGGAAAAGAAGATGTAATTACACCAAATATAGATAAGTTTTCAAATGAAGCATTAGTCTTTGCTAATGCTGTAAGTACAGGACCTCTGTGTTCTCCTAGTAGAGCTAGTATACTTACTGGAACATATCCGGCTACTCATGGAGTATGGACTAATTGTAAAACAGGACTTTATGATGTATGGTTAAAAGAAGAATCTATAACAATAACAGATGTATTAAAAGAAAATGATTACTATATAGGATATATAGGGAAGTGGCATTTAGATAATCCAGAAGAAAATGTGGAAAATAAACCAAAATCAGGGGCAAGAGATTGGGATGCATATACACCACCTGGTAAGAAGAGACATGGTATAGATTATTGGTATTCTTATGGGGCCTATGATAATCATTTAAAACCACATTATTGGGAAGATACTAATGAGATGATAGAAATAGATAAGTGGTCTGTAGAGCATGAAACTGATAAGGCTTTAGAATTTTTATGTAAAAATAAGGAAAAGCAATTTGCACTATTTTTATCTTGGAATCCTCCTCATACACCACTTGATTTAGTACCTGAAAAATATCTTAAATTGTATGAAAATACGGAGGTTAGGGTAAGTGATAATATAATATTAAATGATGTAATAGATCATACAAAAACGATGCCTAATGCCTTGAATTTCACAGAAGATGAATTTCAAGAGACACTAAAAAAATATTATGCAGCAATTAGTGGCATAGATGAAAATTTTGGAAGAATAATAGATTATTTAAAGGAAAATAACCTATATGATAATAGTATAATAGTTTTAACGGCAGATCATGGTGAAATGTTATGTTCTCATGGACTATGGAGTAAACATGTTTGGTATGAGGAATCTATAGGTATACCATTTATGATTAAATATGGAGATAATAAAGGTATAACTGAAAGTGTATTAAGCGGAGTAGATATTATACCAACCTTATTATCATTACTTGAATTAAAAATACCTGAAACTGTTGAAGGTAAAGATTTAAAAGAAGTAATAAGTAATTCTAAAGAAGATGTTGAAAATATAGCAATAATAGCGGCATATCCAGGACAAATAAAGGCTATAGAAAAGTTTAAAAAAGAAAATTTAAATAGTTTAGATTTTGGTTGGCGTGCTGTAAGAAGTAGGAATCATACTTTTGTAATAAATAAAGGATATGAGCCAGGAAAAGAAATTGAAACACTATTATATAACAACAAAGAGGATGTATATCAACTTAATCCTAAGGTTAATAATAGCATTGATGAAGATGGTATTGCAAATAAATTAAATGATATTTTACAAAAATGGCTAAAAGAACATAATGATGGATTTTAGATAAGGAGATTTTATGGAATTATTAAAAGAAGTAAGAGAAAAATTCGAAAATATGGATTTAAAAGATGAGGTAATATATAGAGGATTGCATGAAGCATTGACAATAGTAGATCAAAATAGTGATGTATTTATTAATCATTTTCCTAGACCATCAAGTGTTAATAATATCTATCCTGCAATCTTAAATGGTGGTGAATGGGATGATTGGACTAGTGGATTTTGGACTGGGATTTTATGGTTAGCTTATGAAATTACATTAGAAGAAAAATATAGAAAAGTTGCAGATTATCAATTAAAAACATATAAGGAAAGAATAGATAATAATATTGCAGTAGATCATCACGATTTAGGTTTCTTATACATTCCATCAGTAATTGCAAATTATAAAATAACTAATTCTGAAGTTGCTAAAGAAACAGGAATTAAAGCAGCAGATGTTTTAATGAGAAGATATAGAGAAAAAGGTGAATTTATACAAGCTTGGGGAGTATTAGATAAGCCTGAAGATTACAGACTAATTATAGATTGTAATTTAAATGTACCTCTTCTATTTTGGGCAAGTGATGTAACTGGTGATATGAAGTATAGAGAAGTTGCGACTAAACATTTAGAAACAGTATCTAAAGTAATAGTAAGAGATAATGGAACAACTTTCCATACATATTTCTTTGATACTGAAACAGGAAATCCTTTAAAAGGTGTTACAGCACAAGGGAAATCTGATGATTCAACATGGGCAAGAGGTCAAGCATGGGGAGTATATGGATTTGCATTAGCATATAGACATTTAGGAGATAAAAAATTCATAGATTTATATAAAAAAGTAACTAATACTTTCTTAAATAAATTACCTAAAGATAATGTATGTTATTGGGATATGGACTTTAAACCTGAAGATATGGAAGAAAGAGATAGTTCTTCATCTGCTATTGCAGCTTGTGGAATTTTAGAAATGCATAAATATTTACCTGATGATGATCCAGATAAAAAAGTTTACTTTAATGCAGCTATGGCTATGATAAAAGCATTAATAGAAGGATATACAACTAAGGGAATGAATTCAAATGCTATATTAAAAGAAGCAGTTTATTCTAAACCACATAATAACGGTGTTGGAGAAAGTTGTATTTGGGGAGATTATTTCTATATGGAAGCATTAGTTAGAATATTAAAACCTGAATGGAATATATATTGGTAAGGAGTAGATAATGAAAAATAGATTAATCTTGTTATCTCTACTAGGAATGTTAGTGCATGCAAATGAAAATACTACTAGTGGATATGTTAAAAGTGATTTAAAATATACTCATAAACTTAGAGAAATTGAATATAATAGTGAAGGTGTAAAAACTGAAAAAATAGAAAAACCATTGGTTAAAAATACAAATTTTGTATTAGATGCAGGTCTTTATTTATACCAAGATAAAAATCTATATGTATATGGTGGGGTTGAAACACAAAATAAAAAAGAAGAAAATAAAAAGGATAATAAATATCAAAATTACTATTTTGGAGCAAGGTTAGATGCACCTTTAAGTGATAAATTTGATTTAGTATTAAATGTTGCACATAAAAAAGGCTATGTTGTAAATAAAAAGTTAGTTGAAAAAGAAAATGGTAAAAATAAAATAAAAAAAGTTGAAAGTAAAAAAGTATTTGAAAATGCTATTAATGAACATTTAAAAGTTAAGGATAGAAATTTTGATTTAAAAGAAAATGGATATGAATTAGATGTAGATAAAAATACATTAATTTCTGCAGTGTTAAATGGAAAAGTAAATAGAAAGACAAATATGATACTTGGATCAATATATACTAGTGATAATATGGAATTTGGAACTCATAAATATCAAGGGTTTATTAAAACTACAGGAAAAGTAAATAATAAAACATTCTTAAAAACTGAAAATCTATATACAGTTGATAAAGATAATGTAGAAATGTTTGGAGGAATATTATCTAAGTATAATGTGGATACTAAATTATCTAATAAACAAAGTTTAAGTAATGAAATTTCGTTTGAAGCGAAAAAATTATCAAAAATAAATAATTTTGAATTCAAATCTTTAAATGAGTATAAAAATAGTGAAATAGATAATTTATCTCTTACTACTAATGTTGACTATATTGCATTAGTAGATGCTCGTCAAGGTGGAGATTATGAACATAAACCTCAAATTAAGCTTATGGGTGAGTATAAGTTTGGTAATACTAAAGTTATATCAGATATTTCAGATAAAGTTGAAATAAAACATAATTTTGAAACTAAACCTGTAATTAGTAAGTTTAAGAATACATTTAATACAGGAATATCTATAGTAAATAATGTAGATAATTTTGGTAAAAAACTTGAGGCTAAATATAAGTTGGTTTCAGAAGATTTACAAAATGAAAGTTCAAATCACAAATTAACTCATGAGTTATTAGTTGGTCAAAGTTTTTGGTATAAAAATAGTGATAGAAAACATTCATTAGATTTAAGATATAATATGAAATTTGATGAAAAATTTGATAATAGTATATTTGCTATTATATCTAATGAAAAGAAATATACTATAGACAATAATAACATAGATTTAAAATTAGACTTGTATAACTATACTAATTTTGATACTAAAGAAACTAAAATTCAAGGTAAGATATTCAATGCTTTCTTATTAGATAGTAATATGAAATTTACTAATACAACAGGTAAATTAAAATCCACTTTATTTTCTGAATTACAATACTACAATCTATTTAAAGAAAAAGGAAATGCAAAAGGAGAAAATAATGTAGTAAATTCTGTATTATCTAAATTAAATCTAGAGTTAAGATATGCTGCAAGTAGAAAAGTTGATACAGTATTTAATTTAAATAATACTTATGGATATAATTTCTTACAACAAGAGTATTACAGAGTTACTAGAGATTTCATTAAAAATTTTGGTGCAGGAAAATATAAGGATGCTGAATACAGTGCAATAGATAATTATGCTAAAACTTTAGATGCTAGTAGACAAGATTCATATGTTGCAACTTTATCTAATGTAGATAAAGTTGAATCAGAAATTAATACTCTACATTCTTTAAGAATGAGTCCAAAATTTTCTGTAGTTATTAAAGAATTAGATGGTAGATTACAATTAATTCCATATATCGAAGGTATTCTAGACTTTAAAAACTATAAATATAACTCAGCTTCTTATGCAAAAGAACTTAAAGAGAAAAAAGCAGAATTAGATAAAGCACCTAACGGAACTAAAGAAAGAAAAGAAAAACTTGATATATACAGGGCAGCAATTAAAGATACAGAAGCTAATAAAAAGTTTAATTTTAGAAATTTTGAAGGTAGAATAGGAATTAATGTTAAATACAGTTGGTAAATAATTTGACTTTTGACTAAAATAATGTATAATATTAATAATATATTATTTAGGAGGTATAAATGAAAAAAATATTAGGATTTCTATTTTTATTATTAATTTTTACTGTTTCTTGTAGTACTACACCTAAAATTAGTCCTGAAGAAATAAAGATGATGACAACTAGGGTATATAAATATCCTATGAAAGATGTATATACTGCAACTAGAAATGTTATAGTAAACAGAGAATTTAATTTATTAAGTTCTAGTTTAGAAGATGGATTAATTAAAGGATATGCTGAAGTTCAAACTAGTGATGAGGCATTTAATGTACTAATAGGATCTAAGGTTACAAGAAGTAATACTATAGATGCTGTTTTAACTTCAAGAGGTGAAGATGTAGAAGTTAGACTATTAGTAAGTGAACAATTTAAAGATGAGGACGGAATAGGAATACTTGATGTTCTATCATTTAATTTTAAAACTTCTAAAGAAACTACAAAATTAACTCCAATATATAATGTAGAATTATATAACAAATTATTTGATGAAATACAAAAAGAATTATCTAAATAATAAAAATCCTCTAGAATTATTCTAGAGGATTTTATATAATATAAATAAAATAGGAGGTATATATATGTATATTACAAAAGGTAAAAGTTTAGAAAAATATGAAGTAACAACTGAAACTAATGGAAGTGTATACAATATGGACTATAAAAAAGTAGAGCCTATAGGAACAAGTCCAGTAGGATTATTAAATTCTGCTTTAGTTGGATGTATAATAATGGGTATTAAATCTTACTATAATATTATGGGTATAGATGTTAAAGTAGAAGTAGAATCAAGATTAGATGGAATGAATATTGATATGGACATTCAAATAGATACAGAAATAAGTGAAGCAGAACTTGAAAGATTATTAGTATTTATTGATGAAAAATGTACAGTTTCAAAAATGTTATCAAAAGATGTAAAAGTTACTAAAAAGATTAGAGGTGTATAATGAAATTTATAATAGAAGATAGTTATTGGAACATTTTTCCTAATTCAAAATTAGGTGTGATATTGATAGAAAATATGGATAATACAGGTGAGAGTTCAAATGAAATAAAAGAAATATTGGCTAAATCTCATGAAGAAGCTAGAAAATTTTTTGTTAAAGATACCTTTAGTGAAAATCCAGTAATTTCTATATGGAGAGATGCTTATCAAAAGTTTAAAACAAAAAAAGGAGTTAGATCTTCTATAGAGGCTTTGTTAAAAAGGGTAGAAAAAGGTAATGAAATTTCTAGTATTAATCCTCTTGTAGATTTATATAATTCTATTTCACTTAAGTATGCAATGCCATGTGGGGCAGAAGATAGTGATACTTTTGTTGGAATTCTAAGACTAGGAATAACAGAAGGTGGAGATGAATTCTATTTAATTGGAGAAGAAGAAAATACTCCAACTTTACCAGGAGAACTTTGCTATAAAGATGATGCTGGTGCTGTATGTAGATGTTTTAACTGGAGAGATGGTAAGAGAACTATGGTTACAGATAAAACGAAAAATGCCTTTTTAATAATAGAACTATTAGATAATGCAAGAGAAGATGAACTAAATATTGCATTAAATGAACTTTCAGAAAATATACAAAAGTATTTAAAAGCAAGTACTAAAATTTATGTATTAGATAAAGAAAATTCAGAGATATAGTAAAAAAAGCTCAATAAAATGAGCTTTTTTCTATTTACAAGATTTAACGAATAAATCAAATATTGGTTTTGAATTATCTAATACTTCAGGATGCCATTGAACGGCTAAAACATTTCCATATTTTATACCCTCAATTATACCATCATTTGCAGTTGCAATGATTTCAAAATCAGGTGCTAGTTTATCTATGGCTTGATGATGATATGAGTTAACAAATATCTCGTTTTTTTCATATATTTTTTCAAGTATACCATTTAAATTTATCTTGTGACTAGGCAAATTAAATCTTGTTTTTTGAGTATGTTGTATAACTTCGTTTTTATGTAATGAAATATCCTGATAAAGAGTACCACCAAAGACAACATTAATAAGTTGTAGACCTCTACAAATACCAAGTATAGGTTTACCTAATTTAAAAACTTCCTTTATAAGTCTGATTTCAAATTCATCTCTTTTTTGTAAAGTAGCACCTAATAATTTATGTGGCTCTTGACCATAATATAGTGGGGTTACATCATAACCTCCTGTAACTAATAACCCGTCTATCATTTCAGCATACTTTTTAATAATATCTATTTCATCATTTACTGGTAATACTATAGGAGTAGCATTAGACTTAATTATACTATTAATATATCCTTCGGAAATATATGTTTCACCTAATCCAGAGAATACTCCTTCATTTTCATATCTTAAACTGCTTGTAATACCTATTAATACATTTTTCATTGAATCACCTCACCAATTTTGTATATATATTATATATCTAATAGTATTTTTTGTAAATAGTTATAGATAAAAAAACTAGAGTAATTGTAAATTCAAGCATTTTGAAAGTTATTTCCAATCGAGGTTAAAAAAGTATGAAAAATATCACATAATTAAAGTTGACAAAAAATGTGGGGGGGGGGTATAATATCTAAGAATTTAAAATATTTTTTTCACATATAAAAGGTATTAAAATAAAAAATGAGTTTAATGGTATATATTAAGGTGTGAAAAATATAACTACAATATAAAGAGGGAGAGATTGTATGAAAAAATTAACACTACAAGAGGTAAGAAGAAACCTAAAAAGAGTACTAAAAGAAAGATTAAGAATTAGTGAAAAATCAATTATCACTTTTTTAATCACAGGACTATTGTCTGCAAACCTATTTGCAGCAGAAGGATTATTTAAATTTGAAAATCCTCAAAATACTATTAGTACTAGATTTAGAAGTGTAGAACCAACAAGTGGATATACATATGAAAGCACAGATTTTGTGACTAAGGCCGAATATGATGAATTTATAAAAGATGTTATTACACCTATGTCTCAAGAAGTTGCAACTATTGGACCATTATCTACTGTTGTTAATAAATTAAAAGTTGATAAATTAGATAAATCCGTAGCAGCAGAAACTTATGCTACAAAAACAGAATTAAATGATAATATAGAATATGTAAAAGGTTTAATTAATGAAACTTCAAGTTCAATTGATGTATTAGATAAAAAAGTAGAAAAAAATTATACTACTAAAGTAGAACATAATACATTAACTGAAAAAGTAAACACAGTAGAAGAAACAGCAAATACAGCAAGAGATAAATCAGTTGCAAATGAAAATGCATTAAGAACAAAAGCAGAACAAAGTGAATTAGAAAAAACAAATGCAAAAGTAACTGCATTAGAAGATGATAAATTATCAAAAACAGAAGCATCTAATACTTATGCAACAAAACAAGAAGTAGATGAAAAAATAGCAACAAAAGTAGATGAAAGTAAAGTAACTGAATTAACTGAAAAAGTAAACACAGTAGAAGAAACAGCAAATACAGCAAGAGATAAATCAGTTGCAAATGAAAATGCATTAAGAACAAAAGCAGAACAAAGTGAATTAGAAAAAACAAATGCAAAAGTAACTGCATTAGAAGATGATAAATTATCAAAAACAGAAGCGTCTAATACTTATGCAACAAAACAAGAAGTAGATGAAAAAATAGCAACAAAAGCAGATGAAAGTAAAGTAACTGAATTAACTGAAAAAGTAAACACAGTAGAAGAAACAGCAAATACAGCAAGAGATAAATCAGTTGCAAATGAAAATGCATTAAGAACAAAAGCAGAACAAAGTGAATTAGAAAAAACAAATACAAAAGTAACTGCATTAGAAAATGATAAATTATCAAAAACAGAAGCATCTAATACTTATGCAACAAAACAAGAAGTAGATGAAAAAATAGCAACAAAAGCAGATGAAAGTAAAGTAACTGAATTAACTGAAAAAGTAAACACAGTAGAAGAAACAGCAAATACAGCAAGAGATAAATCAGTTGCAAATGAAAATACATTAAGAACAAAAGCAGAACAAAGTGAATTAGAAAAAACAAATGCAAAAGTAACTGCATTAGAAGATGATAAATTATCAAAAACAGAAGCATCTAATACTTATGCAACAAAACAAGAAGTAGATGAAAAAATAGCAACAAAAGCAGATGAAAGTAAAGTAACTGAATTAACTGAAAAAGTAAACACAGTAGAAGAAACAGCAAATACAGCAAGAGATAAATCAGTTGCAAATGAAAATGCATTAAGAACAAAAGCAGAACAAAGTGAATTAGAAAAAACAAATACAAAAGTAACTGCATTAGAAGATGATAAATTATCAAAAACAGAAGCATCTAATACTTATGCAACAAAAGATGAATTAACTACAGTAGATAATAAAGTAGCTACTAAAGCAGATCAAAGTGCATTAGATTCTACAGATGCTAAAGTTACTGCTTTAGAAAATGATAAATTATCTAAAACTGAAGCTGCTACAACTTATGTTACTAAAGCGCAATTAGATGCTTTACAACCAGCACAAATTGGAAATAGAATTGAAGAAAATAAAGCGGCTATAGCAACTAAACTAAATGTTAATTTAGATAATATGACAGAATTATCAGATGTAGCTAAAACTAAATTTATTTCAAAATTAAGTGAAAATGCAAGTTTAACTGCACCAACTAAAGCGTTTATTACAGATGAGTTCTTAAAGAATAATGCAGTAGATTTAATCAAGACTAATATTATTTCTGATACATTAAGTATTACAGAATCAAATAAAAAAGTTAAAATAGAACTTAATTCAGATATTAAGACTAGATTAGATGAAATTGGAACTGGGGTAATAAGTGCAAATGAAACTAAGACAGTTTCAGGAAGTACAGTTCATAATTATGTTGAACAAAAAATGGCTGAAAGTCAAGTAGTTGCAAGTGGAATAGCTAATGCAGTTGCTATGGCATCATTACCAGTAAACTTCGCAGATGGTGTACATTCTCATGGATTAGCAGCATCTTATGGAAACTATGGTTCAAATCATGCATTTGCATTTGGATTAAGTGGACAAGGACTTGGTATTACATACAAACTTGCAGCAAGTGTTAATACTCAAGCTAAATTCTCTATAGGAGCTGGACTTGGATATGTGTTCTACAAACAACCAGAAGTTAGTACAACTTCAAATGATACAAACTATATGAAATTAGAACAAGAAAATGCAAGTTTAAGAAATGAATTAAATGAATTAAAAGCACAAATAATGAAAATGCAAGAAATGATAGAAAAACTTAAATAAAAAATATCCTCCCGTTTGGGAGGATATTTTTACATTATTTGTATCTTTTCCATACTTGAGTTTTACCTATTAAAGTTACACCAGGTAAATGCCCTCTAACTTTTAATGTTCCATTTTCTTGTAAGAACATATAGCAATCATATGTTTTACCTGTAGATGGATCATAAATTTTTCCTTTTTCATACATGTCTTTAGATTCGTTATATGTGAAACCACTTACAAAATCTATTCCTTCTAAAGTTCTAGATTGTTTTGATTTATCAGGGTTATTAACATCTTTTTTTAATTTCCCTTTATCATCGAATCTTTCTGTTAATTGATAAATTTTTCCGTACACTTTATTATTTTTCTCATATATGTCAACAATTATTCTATTGCTTTCAGAACTTGTTTCAGTAATCCATCTACCGAATGCATATTCCTTAGCTGCCATAGAAAAAATTGGCAATAACATTACTGTTAAAAAATAAAAAAATCTTTTCATCATATCCTCCTTTTTTACACCTGAAAAATAGGTGTATAATTAATGATACCAACTAATTATAATATAGTCAATAACAAATTTTTTAAGTGTAATGGGAAATTTTAAATGCACAAATTTTTTTTATTTTTTGATAATTGTGTAGAGCAAATGCACAATATTTTGTTTTCTAAAAACTTAAATTTATGTTAAAATTATTTTGATGATTTGTTATTTTTATTATACGTACTTACAACAATATCATCTGCGTTTATTTCCTCTATATTTAATGCTTTTAATATTCTATTTGGATAAGATGATAAAAACATTTCTATAGGGGATTTATTATTATATTTATTTTTATACATACTATTTATATTAGAAACTATAAAGTCAATATCATCTTGTTCATAATCATTTATATTTCTTCCTTTTGGTATATATCTCCTAAGTATAGTGTGTTTATTTTCTATGTTTGGTTTTTG
>NZ_LOHX01000303.1 GCF_001559775.1 Streptobacillus felis
TTTTTCAAGTTATCACCTCTTTTAAACTCTACTTTTAATTATATCATAAAATTATAATAAAAAAAAGTAAACTTAAAATTTCATGTAATGGGAAATTTTAAATGCACAAATTTTTTTTATTTTTTGATAATTGTGTAGAGCAAATGCACAATATTTTGTTTTGTAAAAACTTAAATTTATGTTAAAATTATTTTGATGATTTGTTATTTTTATTATACGTACTTACAACAATATCATCTGCGTTTATTTCCTCTATATTTAATGCTTTTAATATTCTATTTGGATAAGATGATAAAAACATTTCTATAGGGGTTTTATTATTATATTTATTTTTATACATACTATTTATATTAGAAACTATAAAGTCAATATCATCTTGTTCATAATCATTTATATTTCTTCCTTTTGGTATATATCTCCTAAGTATAGTGTGTATATTTTCTATGTTTGGTTTTTGTTGTGGACTTGCTGTATCACAGTAAAATATTTTGCATCTTTGTGAATATGAATTAAATATACTTTTTGTTATTTCTTTAAATTTTAAAAACTCATTACCTTGATCTGCCAACATTATACCAAATAACTTTCTAAACATTTT